>DFHZ01000119.1 GCA_002371985.1 Ruminococcaceae bacterium UBA3710
CCGATGCTCGCTACAGTCTGATACAGCCTGTAGGTTAATCATTTCTAATTAAATTCTACTTTCCGAAAATATCATTATCAAGCGATGGGTGGTGGTTTACTTAACCGCTCATGGCTTGACAAATGACTTGTTTTGTGGTATGCAAACACGGTTTTATTTTCGGTTGGCAGTTAACTTAAACTCCTTTTCCATCCATTTCCCGACAGATTATTATCCCACTTTTACGAAAAATATATTGTCGAAAAATAACGCTCTAAACACTTTTTTAGACAACAAAAAAGAGCCGCTTGCCTGGGAAGCAACACATTTTTTCTGTGTTTACTTCACCATTCAAACGACTCTTTTACTCTCTAATTACTCTATTCGCTTTATCCATTCACTCATAAACACATATTTAATTTGTGGATTTATTATATCAAACAAATGTTCTTCCGTCAAGAATTATTTAGAATATTTGTTCGTTTTTGTAAATGCTTGATTTGAAATTATAAACTATTCTGCTAATTTTATAATTATTAATTTGAAACTATAATATTGTATTTTAGCACAACTGAATAAAGTATAAAAAATCCTGTTTTTTTAATTGAAAGACGGTGTGACATATGATAGAATATATAATAACACAGTGTAATTTATAACGATAATCAGGAGGACTAAAAAATGATATTCAGTGTATCTGTTTTTAACCTGATAAATCTAATATTTATTGCAGCAGGTATCGGTATTTGCGGATTGAGCTTGCTGCAGATTAATGCCTCATCTCACCTGCGAAAAGAAGTACGAAGATATTTTCAAGTTTTCTTTTCGGTTATTATTCTTTATATTTCTGCACATCTTGCACGGCAGTTAATGGATGGAATACCCGGCAGCGGCGTGCGGATTGCGCTCTATATCGTAACATTCACAGAAATGATTGCGGCATGCTTTATGTCGTATATGATGTCTCTGCTGATTCTCGGTGCGTCAAAAACCGATAAAAAGACAAACAAAATATTCGGTATTTTGTTTTTGGTTCTGCTTGTTGTTCATATTGTGCTATTGAGCGTCGGCTGGGGATTTGATTGGTTCTATTACTTTGACGCTTCTAATGTGTATCATCGTTCCCCAGCGTACATTGTTTCAAATCTCTGTCCGTTTGCTATGCTGATAGCGGATATCGTTCTGCTGATTCGTTTCAAAGATAATATTGATTCCAAGCTCAGGTCTGCTTTTTGGTTATATATGATTGCTCCGATTATTGCAATTGCTATCCAGTCTTTTTCCTATGGAATACAGTTCATTATTTTTGCAACTGTCGGCGCTGCGGTATATATGTTCTCTGTGATTGTTCAGAATCTGAACAGCAAATATAAAATACAGCAACAGGATAAATCCCGCATTGAAGCAGAGCTCACAACGGCTTCGTCCATACAGTCGGCTATGCTGCCGAACATCTACCCCGCCTTTCCCGAAAGAGAGGAGTTCGACGTTTACGCTTCTATGGATCCCGCCAAAGAGGTTGGGGGCGACTTCTATGACTTCTTCCTTGTTGACGACGACCATCTCTGTTTGGTTATGGCTGATGTATCAGGCAAGGGTATTCCTGCTGCGCTGTTTATGATGGCGTCGAGAATCATTATTGCGAATAACGCAAAAATGGGCAAAACTCCCGCGCAGATACTTACCGACACCAACGCAACTATATGTTCAAATAACAAAGAGGAAATGTTCGTCACGGTATGGTTAGGTATTCTTGAGTTATCAACAGGCAAATTAACCGCCGCGAACGCAGGTCATGAATTTCCTGCATTGATGCCTACTGACGGCAAGTTCACACTATACAGGGACAAGCACGGATTTGTTATCGGCGGCATGGAAGGTATGAAATACAAGGAATATGAGATACAACTCACTCCCGGCGCAAAGCTCTTCCTTTATACCGACGGTGTACCCGAAGCAACAAATGCTGCAGGCGAGCTGTTCGGTACGGAGCGTATGCTTGAGGCGCTGAACAGCAATCCGAATGTCGAGCCCGAACAAATACTAAAGAACGTAAGGGCGTATGTTGATGAATTTGTCAAAGATGCAGAACAGTTCGACGATTTGACCATGCTTTGCGTGGAATACAGGGGCAGTACAAATTGACGGTTTTATAAAACTCCTCATCCATTTGGATGGGGAGTTTTTGGTGTCTTTATGTTTTCATTTTTGCATAATCAGTTTTTCTTACCCTGCGGTCCGACGTATTCTGAACTGCCAAAGGCAAGAATAAGCTGGAACAGGTTCGGAAGCAAAATCAATCCGATAGCAAACCCCGTACCCTTTCCGTATGCTTTTGCCATACGAAGGTTAAGGATAATGCCGTAAACAATATTGACAATCGGAAGGCAAAGCAGCAGGAATTTAATTCCGTTGCCGTCAACGATTTTAACGAGCGTGTAAATATTATAAATCGGAATAAGCGATTTCCAACCTGCCTCGCCCGCCTTTGAAAACAGCTTCCAGTCAGCAATAATCATCAGCACAATAGCAATACAAGCACCGATAATAGTACCTGTCTGCTGTGCAGGGTCCATATTCTGAAATTGTTCAGCGGTCATTGCGTAATCCATATTTTCTCTCCTTTCGTAAATTTATAAAAATGCGTTTGCATATTATACGAAATAATCTTCAATCGTCATTTCGGATATTATAACAACCCGGGTATAACAAATGTATAACAAATGCGCTGAATTTTTGAAAAGATTTATCACCAAACCAGAGCGTATTCGTTTCAATGCCTACATTTTTCCATACTGCAAGGCTTTGCTCCTTAAAAAAGAGAATCTCTGATTAATTCTCATTTTTTCTTTTATAGTAAAAATATTGTTGAATAAGAATCGGAACATATGTCAGCGCCGGAAGAACAAATCCGAGAAATTTGTAGTCGGACTGCACGAGCATATTAAATATTCCGTGGTAAATACTTGCCATTGTCAAAAGTGCAAATGTTCCGCAATAAAATAGCTTTTTCTTCTTTTTGATAAAACAAATACCAAAGCCCACTGCAACAGTACATACCGCGTGCATTAATGCAGTTGAAAAGCCTCTTGCAATTGCCCACCCTATCGTTACGTTGCCGACATTCGCTGTCAGGATAACCATATTTTCAAACATACCGAAGCCTACGCCCAAAGCGAAGGCAATCGGCATAACTCTGTCGCGATGGTCTGAGGCAAGCAGTGCATATACTAATACGGGTATAGCTTTAACAATTTCTTCGCTGAGAGGAGTAATGACGGTTGTTACATACGCTTCATTTCTGTCGAAAAGGTTTAACAGTATTGCATTCACCTCTGAAACAAATAGTGAAGCGACGACGCCGATTATCATATATCCTACAAGCGCTCTTGAACGTTTGCGAAGCAGCATAACCATAAGCAGCATTGGCGCCACAAGGCAGATAAAGAGAATATAAACTAAATTGTCCATTTCTTCATCCCCCTCTCAACAGACGGAACGATTGCAATAAGCAAACCACTCATTATTAATCCGATAATAAGCACGGCTATACCGTTTTCCGAGTTTATGAATACTATTTCCAAAACACAAGTAAGCGAATAAATCAGCGCTATAAGATTATACGGTTTCAGACATTTTATTACACCATAATCCACATCGGGAAAGATCAGATGCTTAAGATTGAAGTAACTTGCCTGTGCGGCGAATAACGTTATAACTGCGCCAATAATAAATGCTCCGCCTTTTATTATTAAGAGAAAGGCAAAAATCAGATATACAGCCGCTAAAACCGCAGGCGCTGCAAAAGGTATAATTCTATACTTTATAAACTTTTTTGAACCATCGTCGGCAAGGCTGTCCATCGCTCCGAAATTAGCGGAAAACAAAAACAACAGACTACCTATAACTCCGAGAATGCCGAGTTGAAAACTATCTGTTATATCACCTTCGGTCAAAAGCCGCACCACCTGATAAAGTCTTCCAAATGCCATACAGCCGACTGAAAGAGTTATCATCTGTGCATAAACTGCTTTTTTAGGCTTAAAGAATTTGACAATTCCGTAAATAAAACCAACAAGCGCACAAACGCAAGTTATAATATTAGCTATTAAAAATAACTTCAAAACCTTCACCACGATTTCAAACTATTAGGGAGAGAAACTCTCCCCCTAATAGTATTTTTTTACAAACCTTCAATATGATTTTTATTATATAAAGCCTTATCAGCTACACAGATATAATCGGAACGCCTCCGCTTGGTGCAGCTTCCCAACCGTCTGATACCTTTGGAATCAAGTCTGAAGTAGTGATAACATCCTGATTAATAACCTTTACAATATTAAATTCAGGCTCATTGTATTCGTATTTTTTCATTAGTTACCACCTCCTTATGCGAATGTCGCTTCTGCCGCAGCGGCGTATCTGTAAACGCCCTTGGCAAGGTCTTT
>DFHZ01000088.1 GCA_002371985.1 Ruminococcaceae bacterium UBA3710
GAACAATTAGACATTAAAGTTATGGAAAATATGGAGTATTAATGTGCATTAAAGTGTGTTTAATGTCGGTCTGCGAATTTCATAAAGCATTAAAGTTTGTTTAATGCTGGTCTAAAGAGACTATTCCAAAGAGAGGGGTGGTCTCTTTTGTTTTTGGCGGATTTGAAAGAAGACTGTCACTGGTACTTAGATCAGATGTGGGAGACGAAAAAGGAAAGGAGAGAATTGTATAGATGGCTGTCAAGAAAAATGAAAATGCGGGATTGTCATATCGGGAAGATGAACAAGAAGCAGCTGTTAAGGGCGAGGTATATTCTAAGGCGAGAATGGTTGCGGAGAAAATCCCTCTGTCAAAAATAGAGGGAATAATTGACTATTGGTCGCTTGTCAAGAGCAGTAAAGACAGGGAATGGTCAAAGGAATTTCGCAAACTGTTATTGTCGGAAATGGATAGTGCATTACGGAATAAGGATTATGCCCTTGCAAAGGTGATAGACGAGCACTTGTTCTATACGTATGTATATAATGCTCCGTATGAGTTTGAGGAGTATTTAATGGCGATAGAATATGACAAGCCGCTTGATAAGAAGTTTTATATCCCGAGGCAAAGGTATTTAAAAAGATATGTGGATGCCTATCAGAGGGTGCTGGACGGTGAACTTGACTTTTTATCCGTATCAATGCCGAAAAGAAGCGGTAAGCTAATAAGCAAGGATTGTCCGGTACTTACGGTGGATGGCTGGAAAACACATGGTGATTTAAAGATAGGTGATAAGGTATTTGGCATAGACGGCAAGCCTAAAAGGGTTGTGTGGGTACATCCCGATGATTACGCAACGCACAAGATTACATTAACGAATGGTGAGGAGATATTAACGAGCGCAGAGCACGAATGGCTTATATATGATAAGGCAAGAGGTGTTGATTGTATATACGAAACGGGTGAGATGCTAAAGCTGGGGTGCCGCAAAAATTCTCGTAATCGGTTTTATCTCCCGTTCCTCTCTCCAATCAATATGCCTGAAAAGGAATTGCCGGTGCCTCCGTATGTGCTTGGTGCGTGGTTGGGCGATGGAACCACAAATAAGCCGGTAATGACGAATGATGTTAAGGATATAGGCATTGTTTGTGAGATAATGCGTCTCGGATACGATGATGTAACAACGGCGATAGACAAGAATACAGGTGTGCTCGTTACATCCTTTAGGGGCTTGCGCAAGGACTTGCAAAAGCTGGGTATGTGTTACAAAACGGATAAAAAGAATAAGCATATTCCCGATGAATACTTTACGGCAAGCGCAATGCAGAGGCTTGAGTTGTTGTCAGGCTTAGTTGATACTGATGGATATATTAAAAAGGATAAGCATAGAGTTCATATATCCACGGCATTGCCGAGACTTAAGGATGATATTATAAAGCTTGTAGGTTCTTTAGGTCTTGATTGCAGATGCTATAAGGAAGCTGCAAAGGTAAGCAGCTCCGGGATAATCGGCAGGAGTGATATATATCACATCAGTTTTGTTCCGTACTTTGATATGCCCGTGGTTTTAAAGCGTAAAAAGAATATGCCAACGGAGCTGCCGAGGAGAGTATCTATAAAGTCCATAGAGCCTTTAGACGAACCTGTATTAGGTAATTGTATAACGGTAGAGGACGGTTTATACAGAGTTGGTAAGCGTGGGGTATTAACGCATAACAGTACCCTTGGTATACATTTTACAAACCTTATAAGTGGTCGTGAACCCGATAAAAGTACGTTAATGGAAGGCACGGGCGATGATTTGGTAAAGAGCTTTTATACGGGGTGTTTGGAATATTTACAGCAGCCGAGCGATTATCATTTTTACGATATATTCCCGAACAGTCCGTTAGTTCAAACGAATTTCGACAGTAAGATAATAAATTTAGGGTCGAGAAAAAGGTTTCCCACGATAATGTGCAGAAGTATTGACAGTAGACAGGTGGGTCTTTCGGAAGCTACGAATATATTGTATCTGGATGACTGCGTAGAGGGTAGAGAAGAAGCTAAAAACAGGCGAAGGCTTGACGAAAAGTGGGAAGTTATAAGCGGTGATATTTTGGGTAGAGCGATTGAAGGCACGCCGATAGTGATATGCGGCACGAGGTATAGCATATACGATCCAATAGGTCGCCTGCAAGAGGAGATGTTAAAGCATAATAAACGCATTGAAATATTGGAAACGCCTGCCCTTGACGAGGAAACGGACGAAAGTAATTTTGAGTTTGAATTAGGCGGTAAGAAGATATTTACGACAGGTTATTTCCGTGAACAGAGAGATATGCTGTCTGCGGAGCAATTTGAAAGCGAATTTCAGCAAAAGCCGTTTGAAGCAAAGGGATTATTATTTCACGATACGGAATTGAATAGGTTTTACGAACTTCCCGGAGATATTGAACCCGACAGCACAATTGCTGTATGCGATACTGCGGAAGGCGGTGAAGATTATTGTTCATTGGTCGTGGCGAAGATATATGGCGAAGATGTGTATATTGTGGATGTAGTGTTTGATGATAGTCCTCCGGAAGTTACGAAGCCTGAATGTGCAAGAATTATTGTGAACAATGAAGTAAGCTCTTGTTTGTTTGAGAGCAATGCAAGCGGTGAGTATTTTGCAAGGGATATAGGGCTTATTCTTAAAGAGCAGGGTTATAAATGCGGTATCCGTACAAAGCGGACGATCACCAATAAGAAAACACGAATTGAATTTGCAAGCGATAATATTATCAAGCATTTTTATTTTAAAGGAGAATATAAGCGAGGTTCGCAATATGATGTATTTATGCGACAGTTGGTTTCATATACAAGGACGGGTAAGAATTTACACGATGATGCACCCGATAGCTTATCATTATTGGAAAATGAATTAAGGACTATTGAAGCTTATAAAGTTGAGATTTTAAAAAGAATTATTTAAAAATTAAATTAATACTTGCAAAATTAATAGAAATATTGTATAATGTATATGGATGGATAGATGAATAGATAGATCTTATTTGCTCTTCATTCCCCGTGGGGAAGGTCGCCCTTCCCCGTTTAATGAAAAATTCCATAATTTATCCTTTCTTGTTTTAAGGGTGGTGCTATGAGACACGGACGTAAGATATTGTATACGAGCTACGAAAAAGTGAATAGTGAAAATATCGTTGCGGTGTTGTCTAAAGTGCTGCCCGATTTTAATTTAAACAGAATGGATTGTGAGTATCTGTGGAATTATTACAAGGGCAATCAACCGATATTAATGCGTGTAAAAGAAGTTCGCCCGGAGATATGTAACAGGATAGTTGAAAACAGAGCGAATGAGATAGTTGCGTTTAAGACGGGGTACCTTTTGGGCGAGCCTATTCAATATGTATCCCGGAGGGATGAAAGCGTAGATAAGGTGTCGCTGTTTAATGATATTATCTACGCCGATGATAAGACCGCAAAAGATAAAGAGCTTGCGGACTGGTTCCATATCTGTGGTATGGGATATAGAATAATCGTTCCCGACGAGGATGATGTATTCCACAGTTATGTATTGGATCCGAGAGATACATTTGTCGTGTATACGACGGCGTTAGGTAATGCGCCCGTATTGGGTGTAAAGGTGTTAATGGATGATAATAATGTGTTGCATTATTATTGTTATACCGATACTGAATACTTCCATATAGTTGGCGGTACGGACATAAGAGAGACTTACCCTCATTATCTCGGTGATGTCCCTATTGTGGAATATCCTCTAAATATGGCAAGGTTAGGCGCTTTTGAGATAGTCCTTACGCTGTTAGATGCCATTAATATGACGGACAGCAACAGACTTGACGGCGTTGAGCAATTTGTACAGGCTTTAATGCTTTTCCATAATGTAGATATATCAAGCGAGGATTTTAAAGCTTTGCGAGATGAGGGTGCATTGAAGTTCAGAGATGTAGACCCTCAAATGAAAGCGGATGTGTCGTATCTTATCAGTAATTTGTCACAGAATGAAACTCAAACTCTGGATGACCATTTTTATGATGCAATACTTACGATATGTGGAATGCCAAATAGAAATGGCGGAAGTTCTACAAGTGATACGGGCAGCGCAGTTATAATGCGTGACGGTTGGAGCGCCGCAGAGACGAGAGCGAAGAATGCCGAGCAGATGTTCAAAATAGCCGAAAAGCGATTTTTGAAAATGGCATTAAGGCTTTGTAAATTGCAGACAAGTCTTGAAATTAATGTAAACGATATTGAAATAAGGTTTACAAGACGAAATTATGAGAATATCTATCAAAAGGCACAAGTCTTAGACTTGATGCTGAACAACGATAAGATAGCGCCGATATTGGCGTTTGAACAGTCGGGAATGTTTACGGATCCGAATTTGGCATTTAGTGAGAGTGAGGCTTATGCAAGTAGAAATAACGCAAGCGGCGGTGGAAACGATACGGGAGTGCCTGAATCGGGGCAACAGGGTTGAGCTTGCTATTGAAAACGGCAAGGTCGCCGTTATAGAGATAAAAAGAAAGTTGAAGATAAAAGCCTGAGAGTTTGTCTTGGGAGGATGCCCAAAGGGGTATATGGTGTAGGAGCCGTATACCCCTTTTTATTTTGCCTATGTTAGATTTTGATGAATTGAACAGATTGACACGCAGTATATATCTTCGTTATGCAAAAGGCGAAGCTACGGTCGATGATGTGATCGATGATTTTTTTGATTTTTTGGTTGACGTATATCTTTTAGGTGTAGAGGATGCCGAGGATATGCTTAATGCTGAAATAAAAGCAGATGTCAAAGAAGCGGCAGAAAGTATATATAAACGTGTCAAAGGAAAGAACTTTAAGGACAGGATAAAGGGATATACGAAACCCGCCGATGCCGATATAGTTAATATTTCGGTGGTAAACGAATTGCAAAGGCTTGCAGAAACAGAAGCACATAGGGTTTATAACGAAGCGATCCTTAATTCCGGACGGAAAGAAAAGGCAAAATTCAAACAGTGGCGGACGATGAAAGATGATAAAGTTCGTGACACACATCAATATCTGGAAGGTATGAAAATACCGTTTGAAAACAAGTTTTATACATACGACAATGATAGTGCAATGTGTCCGGGAGGTTTTACGAAGGCGCAAAACAATGTCAATTGCCGATGTTATATATATCTTTCTGCACAGTGAAGTGCTAAAAACGCAAGCAACAAGGAAGTTGTAAAAATGCACGGAGGTATCTAATGAGTTACTTATCTGATTTATTGGGCAGCTCTTACAAAGAGGGTATGACCGAAGAAGAAATTTCGGAAGCATTAAAGGCAATTGATACTAAAAATGCAGACGAAATAAGCAAAATGAAGAATGCTTTATCAAAGGCTAACTCGGAGGCGGCAGAGTTTAAAAGGCAATTAAAGAGTAAACTTTCCGACGATGAAAAAGCCGAACAGGAACGTAAGGAACTTGAAGAAAGACTTACAAAAGAAAATGCCGAGCTTAAGAGAACTATTGCTTTAGCGGAGAATAAAGCAAAGCTTATCGGGCTTGGATATTCCGAAGAACTTGCAACCGAAACTTCAATTGCTATGGTCGATAATGATATTGCAAAAATCATTGAAAACCAATCAAAGTTTATTGAGGCAGCGAAGAAAGACTTTTTAAAGAAAGAAGTTTCGGACTTTAAAAAACCGGTTGGAAACAGTGAACCAAAAACAATGACAAAAGAGGACTTTAGAAAGTTGAGTGTTGCGGAGCGTGCGAAATACGCAACGGAACATCCCGATGAATATAAAGCCATGTATGAAGGGAGTTAAAGAAAATGGCTAATACGGTATATTCTAATTTCTATCTTGAAAATGAGATAGAGGATCAGTATGCTTCTCATCTTGATTTGCAGAATTTCTTTAAGGTTGACAATACCCTTGAAGGAACTGCGGGCATGGATAAGAAGATCAATGTATACAGCGGTGCTAACGGTGCTCAGAAGCTTGCGCAGGGAGTGGGAAATACACAGACTATTGGTGTAAGCTATACACCTAAGACATATACGATCACACTTGCACAGTCGAGATTTGAGTACTACGACGAAGAGGCAATGACAGACCCTATGCTTGTGCCTGCGGGTATCCAGTATATGGGTGTGAATATGTTTAATACGGTTAATGCCGATGTATATGCGGAGCTTGCCAATACAACTCAGACCGTTACACTTGGTACAAGCGGTTATTTCGGTGCATTTGCCGATGCGGTTGCAATGATGAATATTGAAAATCTTGACGATGTTACTATCAATGCTTTTGTTTCTGCAAGTGACCTTGCCGCTATAAGGAAGGGACTTAAGGATACTCTTCAATATGTAGAAGCTTTTGCAAGGACGGGCTATGTAGGTACTGTATGCGGTGTTAATGTGTACACTAAGAAAGACGCTACACAGGGAACTATCTATGTAGCCGCAAATGATGCCGTCACGGTATTCAATAAGCGCGGTATGGAAATAGAGTCTCTTGTACAGGGCACAAGAGGTGCAACCGAGGCTAACACAAGACTTAATACCATATTTGCAAGAAAGTATTATGTAGCGGCTCTTACGGATGCGACAAAGGTAGTTGCAATTTCATAATCTTTTGAAAGAGGGGTGGATAGCATATGACAACAGAGGAAAAGCTTACTATGCTGAGAGCGATCGGCGGTTGGACTGATGATGATAATGTGCTGTCCGCTTTTCTTAAAATGGCAAGAAGCAAAATACTTGCAAGATGTTATCCGTATGAAAGCGATTATTCGGAGCTTGAAATGCCTGCAAGGTATGATGAGCTTCAAGTCCAAGCGGCGAATTATTATTTGAATAAGCGAGGAGCAGAGGGTGAAACGGGACACTCCGAAAATGCTACACAAGTGCAATATTCGGACGGCGATTTACCTCAAAGCCTTTTACGTGAAATAATG
>DFHZ01000062.1 GCA_002371985.1 Ruminococcaceae bacterium UBA3710
CACCTTCTATGCAGGTGAGGGCGATAAAATAACCCTTAAAAACACTCCTCCTGAGGGATATATGCTAAAGGCATACACCGTAAACGCCGGAACAGTCGATGGCAACACATTGACTATCCCTGATGACGACGTAACAGTAAATGTTGAATACAGAGAAGCGAAATTTACTGTTACATGGAAAAACGGCGAAGCGGTTCTTGAAGTAGATGAAGAAGTCCCCGAGCACACAATTCCTACCTATAACGGCGAGACGCCCGTTAAGGCAACCGATGATGAGTTCGCTTATATTTTCAAAGGCTGGACACCTGAGGTTACTGCCGTAACAGGTGATGTAACCTACACCGCAGTATTTGAACGGGTTGCTGCTCTTAAATTTGCCGGTGCTTCGCTCACATTAAATGATAACATTCAGCTGAATTTAATGGTTGAAAAGGATTTAGTTTTGGTTAGCGGATACGAGAATCCTTATGCTGTTTTTGTCGTAGACGGTAACGAAATTACTGTTTCGGAATATACCGTTAATGATAAGTATTATATTTTCACTTTAGATAATATTCAGCAAGATCAATTAAAGAGTGAAGTAACTGCAACGCTTTATGCGACATACAACGATACTTTAGTTTCCGGCAATTCAAAAACTGCAACTGTTTTCGATTTTGGCACACAAGGATGCGATATCAACGGTGACGGATCGGTAGATATAAGAGATCTTGTCAGCTTGAAAAAATTGATGTGTAATGCTCCTGTTTCCGAAGAATCCGACGATGTTGTTGATCTTGATTTTAGCGGAACACTTGATGCATTAGATCTTACATACCTTGTGAAAATGTTATTGTTGATATAGAGTTTTGTTTCAAAACCATCTAAAAATCAATATTTTTCTCTATGACATAAAAATGCCCTCACTCGAGAGTGGGGGCATTATTTTTGCTATAAGAGACGGTTTTTTGTCATAGTATAATTATCAGGGGGGTTATAATTTGAAAAATATAGAATATAACAGAACTGATGCCGTGAATTATGCAAAGAAATGGGCCCTTTCGCGAAATCCCAACTATTATAATTTTCAGAATTTGGGCGGTGATTGCACCAATTTTGTATCTCAAAGCATTTATGCCGGAGCAAAGGTTATGAATTTGTCGCATAACAGAGGCTGGTATTATTATTCTGCTTCAAATCGCTCGGCTTCCTGGACAAGTGTTGAATATCTTTATGAGTTTTTAGTGAATAATCAAACAGCAGGACCTTATGCACAAATTGTGCCGGAGCAGGAGATAGAGCCCGGCGATGTTGTGCAGTTGGCGGATAGCAGCGGCGACTTCTATCATTCATTAGTAATTACGCAGACTAAACCTTTAATTCTTGTTTGTGCTCATACTTACGACGCATTAGATCGTCCTCTTATTTCTTATACATATCATACGGCAAGATTTCTTCATATTGAAGGTGTGAGAAAATGGTAAGGCAAGATACTTTTAAAGGCAAATCGGAAAAACAGCCACAATTACGGGGTAGAAAATAATTATTTCAGTTTTCCCGACCATTTATTGCGGTATTGACCCGGTGTTTCATTTTCAAGAGATTTGAAAAGTTGAATAAAATAATTCGGCTCCATACCTATTTGTTCTGAAATTTCGTTTACCGAAAGCGTAGTGCCTCTAAGCATTCGCTTGGCGTGGTTAATTCTTATATTGGTAAGGTATTTGGCAGGAGATATTCCAAATACTTGTTTGAAAGTTCTTTGAAGATGAAATTTTGAAATATTAAATTCTTTTGCGAGAAAGTCCAAATCTATTTCTTCGCTATAATGATGTCGCAGATAATATGCAGACTGGTTTATAAAATCGGGGGCAGAAGATATATCTGTTCCCGATTTTATTATACATTCGCTAAGAAGCGAGTGGAGCAGACTGTTTGCGATAATTTCGCTGTCGCTGTCTTTGGTGTAATTCTCCGACACGGAAATTATATTATCAATTATTTCACATATATTGTTATTGTCAGACAGCACGGCAACATTTGAACCGTTGTTTTTTTCCAAAAACTTTTCGTAATACGGTTTAATATTGTTACCGTTAAGGTGTACCCAAAGCATTTCCCACTTACCTGCATTGGTGTCTGTATAATAATTCTGATATTCTTTACAGTCAATAAACATAACCGTTTTAGGCAGTATTGAATACTTTTCTCCGCAATATTCCAATACACCTTTACCTGAAATAGTTGTCATTATAAGATAAGAACCGAGTCTGCTTCTTTTTGTATAATAACCTTTTCCGGAACAAAATTTTCCCGATTCTTGTATGTATAAAAGGTTATTCCTTGCAAAATCGCTCGGATTTACAAATTTCCAAATCGGTTTTTTAAGCATATCAAGTTTATATTTTGCTTCTGCCATACTGCACCTCAAATACCGCAAGAATTTAATATTTTACAGCAACTGTATTATATCATAAATTACCAGAATAATCTATAATAATTTCAGGTGATGTTATGAAATATTATTTAGCCATAGATATTGGTGCATCAAGCGGACGGCATATTTTAGGATATGTAGAAAACGGAAAACTAAAACTTAAAGAGGTTTACCGTTTTGAAAACGGAATAGAGAATAAGGACGGCAATCTTACTTGGAATATCGATGCCTTAAAAGAAAATGTGATTGCAGGTATTAAAGAATGCGGAAAACTCGGCAAAAAGCCCGACTTTGTGGCAATAGATACCTGGGGTGTTGATTATGTTCTTTTGGACGGAGATAAAAAGGTAATTGAGCCCACCTTTGCTTACCGTGATTCAAGGACCGACGGCATACCCGAAAAAGTCGATGAGATAATATCAAGAAAAGACTTGTTTTCGAGAACGGGTATTCAGTCTATAAATTTTAATACCGTTTATCAACTCTATGCGGATAAGTTATCCGGAAAACTTAAAAATGCCAAACATTTTATGATGATACCCGACTATCTGTCATACTGCCTTACAGGTGTTATGGCAAACGAATATACAAATGCCACAACCGGCTCACTCGTAAATGCCAAAACAAATGACTGGGACTATGAACTTATGGATATGTTAGGTTTAAATAGGCAACTGTTTTTACCTCTTTCAAAACCTGCAACCTTGCTTGGCGATTTTTCATCCGAAATAGAAAAACTGGTCGGTTTTAATGCAAAAGTTATCCATGCTCCGAGCCATGATACCGCCTCTGCGGTTGCCGCTTGTCCGATAGACGATAAAAGTGTGTATATTTCGTCCGGCACTTGGTCGCTCATAGGTGCGGAAAATGAAACACCAACCCTTGATTTTGAAGCAAGTAAATCGGGCTTTACAAATGAGGGCGGAGTAGAGTACAGATACAGATTTCTTGAAAACATAATGGGAATGTGGCTTTTCCAAAACATTCGTAAAAACCTTGATAAGAAATATACTTATGACGAAATGATGGAAATGGCAATGCAGAGTGATTATGATAAACTAATCAACCCCAACGATTCCTCATTTACGGCACCTGAAAGTATGGTTGAAGCCATAAAAGAATATTTAGGCGATAAAAACCTTCCGATAGGCGACCTGCTTAAAAGCGTTTATCTTTCCCTTGCAAATTCATATAATACCGCCGTCAAAACAATAGAAAAATTCTCAAATAAAACGATAGAGAATATTTTTATTGTCGGCGGAGGAAGCAAGGATAAATACTTAAATGAACTTACCTCAAAAATTACGGGTAAAAAGGTTACCATAGGTCTTAGCGAGGCTACGGCTACGGGCAATATACTCTCGCAAATAATGTATAGCGAGAATATTGACCTTCAAAATGCACGGAAAATAGTTAAAAATTCTTTTGACATAAAGGAGATAAAAGTATGAGCAGATACGAAACCGCAAAAGAAATTTATGCAAAATACGGTGTAGATACCGAAAAGGCTATCGAAAAATTAAAAGATGTAACAATCTCCATACACTGTTGGCAGGGCGACGATGTTATAGGTTTTGATAACCGGGAGAGCCTTTCGGGCGGTATTCAAACTACCGGAAATTACTTAGGCAAGGCAAATACACCGGAAGAACTTATGGCGGATATAGATAAAGCATTTTCGCTAATACCGGGCAAAAAGAAACTTAATCTTCATGCTTGTTATGCAATAGGTGAACCGGGAGAGAAGATAGAGAGAAATAAAATCGAGCCTAAACACTTTAAGAAATGGGTAGAATTTGCAAAGGAAAGAAATATAGGCATTGATTTTAATCCGACTTTCTTTGCACATCCGAAAGTAAAGGATAATTTAACCCTTTCTTCACCTGATGAGGATACAAGAAATTATTGGATAGAACACGGCAAGGCATGTATCAGAATATCCGAATACTTTGCAAATGAAACGGGTATTCCGTGTGTTATGAATATCTGGATACCTGACGGATACAAGGATATTCCTGCTGACAGAATGGGTCCCCGTGCCCGTTTTAAAGACTCGCTCGATAAAATTCTTTCAGAGCCTTACGATAAGAAAAAGGTATATGTAACTCTTGAATCAAAGGTGTTTGGTATAGGTCTTGAGAGTTATACAGTAGGCTCGGGCGAATTTTGCCTTTCTTATTCAAATTATAAGGGTATTACACCGCTTATGGATAACGGACACTATCATCCGACAGAGGTAGTAAGCGATAAAATATCGGCTTTGCTTTTGTTTAACGAAAATATAGCCCTTCATGTAACAAGACCTGTCCGCTGGGATAGCGACCATGTAGTCCTCTTTGATGACGAAACAAGAGAGATAGCAAAGGAAATAGTAAGAAACGATGCACTCGACCGTGTATTTATAGCGACCGACTATTTTGATGCGTCAATTAACAGAATATCCGCTTGGGTAACGGGTGTCCGCAATGTTCAAAAGGCACTTCTCTTTGCCCTTTTAGAGCCCAACAAGAAACTCAAAGAACTTCAAGAACAAAATCGCCTTACAGAACTTATGGTAATAAGTGAAGACCTTAAAACCGCACCTATGGGCGATGTATGGGACGAGTTCTTAAAGAGAGAAAATACAAAGGACAATTATATTGACGAAGTGTTAAAATACGAAAAGGAAGTTTTGGTGAACAGATAATGAA
>DFHZ01000001.1 GCA_002371985.1 Ruminococcaceae bacterium UBA3710
TGTAAAGTCAATAACACCTGCATTTACTGCCGAGTTTGTTCCGCCTGTAATAATAGTCCTGTTTTCTTCAACTGTTATAGTGTAACTATTATCTGCGGTTGCATCGGCGGTTTCCGCATAGGTATCACCGTCAGTACGGTTTGTATGACCGATTAAGATTTCATAATCTTGTACCGCTACACTATCATTTACAATACTCATAGGAGCTTTGCCGTTTGCTTTAAGAACATTAGCGGCAAGATATTTAGCCGCATCAACCTCTAAAACCGTAGCCGTTTCAGGATATACTATTCTGTATTGACTAATATCCGTATCGGCAAGTGTAATAGTTTTAAGTGAACTATTTGATATGTAGTCTAAATTATTTGGAACGGTTTTATTACCGTTTATGCAGTACTCATCTATAAAGTAATCACAAGCAAACTGTAAAGCATAATCATTAAGTGCATTTATATAAATTCTTCTGCCGTTTGATTTAATGCCAAAATCACCGTAATGGTCATCTCTTGCGGTTGCTATGTTATTATTTATAGTTGTCGATTCACCGGCATTTGTACTGCCTACAAAGATATAATTTGTAGTATCATTCAATGTATTTGTATCTTTGTGCAATTCAACACGAGCACCTAAAACATCTGAAAGTTCATTTCTGAACTCATTGATTAAATCATAGGTTTCGTTTGAATAAGTCCCACTTGACAAAGAAGCACGATAAAGAATTTTAACATTTGCCTTAGTATCATTTAAGGTGTAATCCTTAACAAGTGCGATTTTATCGGGTACAAAAGACGAACTATAGCGTTTTGCAAAATCAAATGCTTTTACATTAAGACCATCGGTTATAATGATTTGGGTTGCACCCTCAGGTATTGCAAAGTGCGAATCCATTGCATAATTTACGGTTTGACCCGCCTTTATTTCTGTTGTACCTATATAGTTATTACCTTCAATAGGTTGACCGTTTGAACCCCAGTAAATATCTACAAAATTATCTGTTGCTTCGATTGAGGCAAGTGTTATTGTTCCTTCTGCCGAACCTGCAGTTTCATTAGCGAATACATATTCCGCATTTATTTGAAAGTCTTCTGAATTTACAGCAATGCCTAAAAGTTTATTACAGATGATTGTAAGGTCTTGTGCATTTATAATTCCGTCTGCTTCCAAATCTGCATTCAAAAGATAACTTCCGGATATTGCATAATTCATTGTAGCAAATTTCTTTAATACTACTAAGTCTATAAGATTGAACTTGCCGTCGAGATTTACATCGCCTTTTGAAACAGAAGGAGTGTATGTGTCTATATTCAAATCGGAAAGCAAAACTTCCTCATTTACAACCGCACTGTCATTTTTGTAAACTGAAATAACAACATTACCTGATATAGGTGCCTTAAATGTTGCAAGACAGGTCTTCTCGCCTGAATTTTCAGAAAAATCAAACAAGGATACATTTTCTTCTTCATTGTCGCCTACGATATGTGCAACAGCATAACTGTTTTCAGGGGCAGAACTGAGATTGAAACTTACCTTCGCATAATCGCCCTCGTTAACCTCAAACCATTTGCCGTCTTTAATGGCAGTTAAACCGCTTGTATTTCCTTCGGCAGGAGCAATACTGTTGATAACACCGCTATTATATTCCTTCAAGCCGACAACTTTAATATTATCAATATACGGCCAAAGATTGGCATTGGAACTTTCGTCTGATTCTATTGTCAATGCTAAGGCATCATACTTAGTGTCTTCGGTATAAATGTATACCTGTGCCTGATTCCATTGATAACTGCTATAATACGGATCTCCTGAGTTTAAAACAACTGCCGTGCCTAAAACATCACTGAATTGTCCGTCCTTTTTTCCTCTGATATTAAAGGAAATATTGCTGCTTTCAGAGGATTTTACCCTGAAATCAAAACTTATTTTATAAACAGAATTTGTCAAAGGACTGAAAGACGGGAGTCTATCACTTGTTGTAATGTTACTGTTGTTCGGGTCATAAATCTCTATATGAGTAATATCACCGTTTTGGATTCTGTTTTGACCGTAAACATTATTAAACTGAATAACATTGGTTGTATTCGGTGCGAGTTCCGTTGTCCTTTTTCCATAGAATGTTACGCAGTTGCCTATAGCCTGTAATTTTGCAAGTGTAGGACCTGCTATATCGTAACTATTAACAAAAGTGCTTATATCTTTCCATTTTGCATAAACCTTGGTAGTACCGTAAATGATACCTGTTGCAGGTATTGTATAATCACTATCTAAATACAAACCTACAAATTTTGCAATGCCGGTGTTTTCAAATGTAATATCAGAAAAATCAGTTATATTCTTTGCAGTAATAACATCATTGTCTTTGCCGGAGATTTCATCATGATAAACGGTAAGTGTTGTATCGCCGGTTGAATCAATTTCCTCAAGAACTATATTATCAAAGTAAGGATATAATCCGGCATTACCGTCAGCTGATGTTTCTACAGTAATTGCAAGGGTTTCATAATCTTTACCGGCGGTATTTATAACCGCTGATGCATACCCCCATGAATACTCGGCAAAATCAGCATTATTTGAAGTTACGGTAGCGGCAGTATCTATAACATCTCCTAATGTGCTTCCGGTTTTTCCTCTGACATTAAAACTTATAGTTCCGCTTCCGCTACGCTGTACCTTAAAATCAAAACTCAGTTTATAATATGTATTTGCCTTAGGTACAAAACCTGCAAAACCGCTATTATATGGGTTATAGATTTCCGCATATGTATAATTGCCTGTAGCAATAGCAGTTTGACCGGTAATTCTTTGGAATTGCAATACACGGCTTACATTTGGTGTTGCAGCCGTCTTTGTACCCAAATGGAATAAGTTTGCACCGGTAATTTTAGTCTTTGCCATAGTATCGGCATTATTGCCGCTTCCGAGTGCTAATTGTTCATAATCGTTTATAATTGTATTTGCATTATATTTTTCTACAACAACATTATCGAAAAAAGTATATGTCGTAACATTACCGGTTGATTCTATTGTTATTGCCAAAGCGGAAAAATTATCTGCAACAGGTACATTTACCGTTGCATTTTTCCAAACAGCAGGTGTTGGATGGTTTGGATCGTCTTTAGGAATAGTAACCGCAGTAACAATAATATCACCTAAAGTTCTGGTATCTCCGTCAACTATAACCGGTCTTACATTTATGCTTAGAGTTTGTGATGTAGATCGTGCTACTTTATAATCAAAATTAATTTTATAAGTCGTATCTTTTTGAGGAACAAAACTTTGTATCTTACCGTTCGTATCAAAACCCTTATTATAATCATATATTTCAAAATGGGCCTTATCAGCATTGGTGGATACCCTTGCGGCTCTGAACGCAACGGTGCTGTTTGTTCGCAAAGTATTCATATTTCCGGAAGTGTTTCCGGTATATTTAAATTTACTTGTATTTACATCACCGCTTATATAAGTCAGTGTGTCATCACCTACATTTAATGTATCCATATTTATGCCGTCATCATCAAATGTATCAGCCAAAACAAAAGATGAAGGAGCAAACTCAAGCTGTAAATCATCAATCGCAACATTAAAACCATTGGTACTATCTGCTGCTCCGTTCCACTCTACCGAAACTGCCAATGCGTCAAGGCTATTTTCGGGTGTTGTAAAGTAGGCTACTGCAGTATCCCACTTGTAATCATCGTTTGTAGATAATCCCAACTCTTTTTTAACCGTAACGGCTCTACAGAGTATATCGCCAACCGTATCATTTGCAACACTTCTGACATTTATAAATATATTGTTGCTACTAAGACTTCTTGTGCGATAACGAAAAGTCAGTTTATAGGTTGTATTTGTCTGAGGTTTGTAATCAATATACCCGCCACCGGCAACTTTTTCAGGATAGAAAATCTTGTAATGACGGATAGCATTACCTGTTGTAGCAGAAATACTCGTTACATAGTTAAACTGAAGAGCATTACCGTTTGAACCGTCCTTTGTAGTTTTCAATAATTTTGAATCCGCCTTCGGATTCCAACCATCTTCATCAAATGTGTTTTTTATTACAGAGATATTTCCCATTGACACTTCTTCAGCAGCGACAGAACTCACTGCATTGGGTAAAAACAACATTGTTGCAATCATTGCAATAGATAGCATAAGAGAACAAATCTTTTTCATATTTACACCTTTCTTTCCGATATGTTTATACATATCTTTTTTAATATCGCTATATGGGAAATTTGTTTTGTTACTTATGATACACCCCTCTCTTTTTGAATAATGGACTCCAACTATTTAAGCAGATGATATATTTTAATAGCAAAAGTATAAAAGAATATATCATTTGTTGTAGCTTAATCAATTTTTATTATGCATTTTAAAGGTAAATCCGGATTGGAACCTACAAAAACTTCTACAGTTGAGTTTTCGAGTTCAAATCTGTTATTAACAGACCAAACCTTCAATTCCTCATATCCCAAAACGAATTTAACCTTTTCTTTTGTATGTGCCTTTAAAAATACCCTTTCAAATCCTTTTAACTCACGGTATCTGCGTCTTACGCTATTACCCTTACCATGAATATAAAGTTGGACTGTTTCAAAACCGTCAACATCAGAAACATTCTCAACTACAACATTGATTTCAAAACTATTCTTGGAAATCTCTGCAACCGAAATATCACTATATTGAAATTTTGAATACGAAAGCCCGTAACCAAAAGGATAAAGCACACGCCTTTTTGAGTTAATGTAAGTATTTGTATCATATCCGTCAGTAGGAGGCGGTAAATAACTGTTATAATAAACCGGCAGTACATCGGCACAAACCGGGAAAGAAATCGAAAGTTTTCCTGAAGGATTGACTTTGCCGATTATCACATCCCGTATCGCCTGTGCCCCCATTATTCCGGGATACCAAGCCACAATAATACCGTCCGCAATAGTGTCTAATTCGGTAAGTTCATAAGGTCTGCCACCTATCAAGACAGCGATAACCGATTTTCCCATGGCTTTTAAAGTGCGTATTAGTTCAATTTGATTTCCCGGAAGTTTCAAACTCGCAACATCACATGCTTCACCGCAATCAAGAAAGCCGGTAGTTTCTTTTACTGCACCGTTTTTCTCGTCAAAAACCGATTTTGTTACAGCCCTGGCAGAAGTACCGCCCACCGTTACAATAGCAACATCGCAGTCTTTGGCACCCTCGAGAACTTTTTCAAAATTGTAATCGCCTTCAAAACTCCAACCTTTATCAAAGTAAACATCATCAAAACATTCTTCGAAAACCTGTTTTAATGTTTTATGTGAGTTTACATTTTGATAAGCAGTATAGTCGCCTAAAAGGTGATAAATATTATCTGCATGTTGACCGAAAAGTGCCAATTTATTTTTCTTTTTAATCGGTAAAACACCGTTATTCTTTAACAAGACTATAGACTCTGTAGCCGATTTATATGCAAGTTCGTTTTGTTCGCCGGACTCTAAATATCGGCAAAATTCATTTTCATCAGAAACATACGGGTTGTCAAAAAGACCTATTTCAAACTTTTTAATAAGTATGCGAAGTACGGCTTCATCAAGGATGCTTTCATTAACCAATCCGTCATTTATGGCATCGTAAAGATTTAAAAACCATCCGCCGTCTGCCAGACTTAAATCAATCCCGCTTTTAAGCACAGCGGCACTTCCGGTTACCTTATCGTAACCCATCTGTAATATAGCCCTGCCGACGCCAAAACCGTCCGACAACACAATTCCTTCAAATTTAAGTTCTTCCCGCAATATATCACGAAGTATATGTTTATTCATATGACCGGGAATACCGTCAATAGTGTTATATGCCGCCATTATGACATCTGCTCCGGCATCTACTGCACTTTTAACGGCAGGTAAATGAATATCGTGCAACTCTCGTTCGCCGATATTAACCTCGGCAGTATTTATACCGCCCATACCGTCGCCCGTAGCACAATAATGCTTACAACAAGCAAGTGCACCGCCTCTTTTTATGCCTTTAACACCGTTTTCGGCGAATTTACTTGCAAGATACGGGTCTTCCGAAAAGAACTCCTCAACTCTCCCCCAACGAGGATCACGAGCCATATCAAACATTGTAACAAAACCGATGTGATTACCAGAAAGTCTAATCTCCTTTCCGACTGATTCCATAACTTTGTTATAAAGTTGCGTATCAAAAGTGCAACCCATTCCTAAATTAGTCGGGAAAACGACGCTATCAAGAGCCTGTAAACCGTGATTAGCCTCTACCTCAATAAGAGCCGGTATTTTCAGTCTTGTATTTTCGAGGATGTATTTTTGAAACGCATTGGCTATTTTTGCTCTATGCCTTGCTTCAACACCGTTTGAATAATTATGATTTGTGAAACCGTCTGCTCGTAAAATGTTACTTATAGCACCTATTGAGCCATATTCGCTTATAAAATTCTTTAACTCATCCGTGAAAGTGAAATCTTCACCGTTGCGTTCAAAGCATCTATATCCGCCCACAGTTTGCGAAACTTGACCGATTTTTTCTTTAAGGGTCATTTTATCAAGAATATCTCTTGCTTTTGTATAGTATTTATTATTTTTCATATATTTCCTGATTGAAAGTTCTTTTAAATCAGCAGTAGTTTGATTTAAAAGAGTTTTCACCCTTGGCGATGTGCTGTAATCTTTCAGCACACCGCCATTATTTTTTTTAGATAAGGTTTTAAATTATTAAGTAATTACTTAATTCTGATTCCATATCCTTCTTCGTCTTTTTGCCATACTCTTATCCAGTCAACATAGTTATAAGAAATCTTATGGTCATCGGGGACCGGAAGGTTTGTATAACCTCTGTCCGAAAATGCACTGTAAACAACTGTTGAATACTGGTCAAAAGAATTGTAAGCATCAGAAATCGTACAATCAAAGGTATAATATCTTTTACCGTCAATATAGAATGAAATATAATCATCCGTCCATTCCATACCGAAGTTATGATAGTTTTCACCGAATTTTTCGTTGATTTCGACCTTTGGTGCGACTCCGCCCTGTACACTTGGATTATGTTGTAAAAGTTCCTTATGTTCTGTTCCCCAGATATGAAGATTAGGCTTAAACGAATTGGTTTCACCGGCATTTTCATAGATATCAAACTCGCCGGTATCACCGCCTGTATATGTTACAACCCAAAGACCGGAAAGATAACCTTGAATATCCGACATCTTTATACGGCCTTCAACAAATCCGTACTTGAAATACATTGAATTTGCACCGGTAGCCGTTACATCAACACCGTGGCTATCGTTACCGATAAGTTCGACCTTTGTCTTAAGCACACCGTCTTCAACAGAAGCATTTTTCAAATCACTGTAAGTAGTACCGCCGTGGCATGTAGCATATCCTCCGGCTCCCTTTAATTTCCAGGTTTTGCTTAGTTTGTTTCCGCTGAAATCTTCAGACCAAGCAAGTTTATAACCGTTTGTCAAAGAATAACTACCGTCATAAGTACCTTTGTATGTACCGGCTGACACCGCACCACCTTTCAGTTTCGAAACCAAATCAATAACACCGGCATTTACGGCAGAATTGCTTACACTTAATACAGATGTTCTTCCGTTTTCTACCGTAATAGTGTAATCTTCATTGACTTCTTTTGATACGGTTACGCTGTAATTCGATGATGTACGGTTAGTATGGCCTATCAGAATCTCATTGGTACTCTTAGAAGTCTTATCATCCGCAACTTTTATGATTTTTCCCGTAAGCCTTATAACATTATCTAACAGGTAGTCGGATGCACTTACTTCCATAAAGGAACTATATGCAGAATGTACTATGGTATAATCAGAAATCGGTATGTCTGCGAGCATTATATTTTTCGTGGCATTAAAGTTTGATGACACATAGTTAAGACCTATTTCTATGCCCGATTTCCTGTTTTTGCAGTAATTCTTTTCAAAGAAATCTATTGCATAGCCGAGCGAATGGCTATTACCCGCAGCAATAATAATCTTGTTGTTTTGCTGACGGATAATAAAGTCAGC
>DFHZ01000014.1 GCA_002371985.1 Ruminococcaceae bacterium UBA3710
TAAACGAGAGATATGTTATAGGCAAGGTCACCCACCGCTCAAGTGAGGGCATTACCTACCTTGCATTTGACAAAAACAAAAACAAGCCGGTAAATATAAAGGAATACTTCCCTCTTTCGTTTTCTTTGAGAAATCCCGATAAAACCGTTGCGGTTAAAAATGAGGAAAACTTTTATTTCAACGAAGGACTTCTTGAATTTATTGACTTAAATAAAAAACTTTCGCAGTTAGAAGCTGCTTCAATTATTCCGGTTGAGAATGTTTTTGAAGATAACGGAACGGCTTATGCCGTCTTTGCTCATAATACCGGCATTACCCTTTCAAATTTTCTTGATGTAAACGGCGGGACCCTTAAATGGGAACAGGCAAGACCTCTGTTTTTGCCCCTTATTGATACAATTATTACACTTAATTCAAACGGTATAATTCACGGCGGTATATCGCCCGAAAGTATCATAGTCGGCAGGGACGGAAAACTGAGAATTTCAAATATTTCGATAATCGAAACAAGATTTGCTTCGGAAAAATTACAAACGGTTATTTACCCGGGGTGTGCCGCTATCGAACAGTATTCGACCGAAAAGGGCAATATAGGAAGTTTTACCGATGTTTACGGTCTTGCGGCTACAATTTTTCGTGTTATAATCGGTGTACTCCCCCCTCCGGCAAACGAGCGAATTAAAAATGACAGTATGTCTATCCCCTCTCATTTTGCCGACGAATTACCAAGGCAGGTTTTGGTTTCACTTGCAAATGCTTTGCAGGTTAAAATTGCCGCAAGAACGCAGACCGTTGAGCATTTCAGGGATGAACTTGTTTACGGTGAAACAACCGAAAATATAAAAAGGGCGGAAAATAAACGCCGTATGGAAGAACAGGAACGCTCAAAAAGAATTGCAGAAAAAATCGCAGGCAATAATCCTGATAAACCAAGCAAAAAGAAAAAATCTTCTTCATTAAAATATGCCTTAATAGCCGCTTTATCTACCGTTGGTGTATTTCTTATCCTGTTTGCAATTCTTTCATTTACCGTATTCAAAGATTACTTTTTCCCTAAAAAGGATACGGATACGAATAGCGATGTTTCTTCAATGCCGAGTGTCGCTTCTATCGGCGAAATAGACGAAGGTGCAGATACCGTTAAAATAAAACTGTACCCTGTACCCAATTTAATAGGAAAATACTATTCTCAACTTGAAGAGATTAAGGAACTTGACGACCTGCAAATCAATATTGCCGGTAAAGCATTTTCGGATACAGCACCAAGGGGCACAATCTGTGCTCAGTCTGTTGAAGCCGGTAAAGAGGTCGAGAAGGATACTAAGATTGACATTACTATAAGTTTAGGTCCTTCAAAGATTAAAATAGCCGATGTTTTGGGTCTTGAACCTGACCAAGCAAAACTCGAACTGTTAAAACAAGGCTTCTTATTTGAAAATATCGAGGTTATAGAAAAATACGATTCTGACAGCGAGCCCGGCAAAATTATCTCTCAAGAGCCGAAGTACGGCGAATTGGTAAGCACCGATATTGCAGTTAAAATATATGTAAATTCGTACCAAGAAGAAGAGGAAGAATAACGGGAATGCAAAAATATTAAAAAATACTTGATTTTATAATATTTTGTGGTATAATAATTTATAGACTTTTTATGAAAGGTGAGTGGGTTTCCCACTCACTTTTATTATTACTCAAATCGGAGGGCTTTTTGTGGCAAAGATTGCAGATAAAGTTTATTCGCTTATTGAAGACACTGTAAACTCATTAGGCGTCGAACTTTGGGATGTCGTGTTTGTTAAAGAGGGTGCATCGCACTATTTAAGGGTCTTTATAGATAAAGAGGGCGGAGTAAATATTGATGATTGTACCAATGTTTCTCACGCAATAGACCCGATAATAGACGAAGCTGACCCTGTTGATGTTTCTTATTACCTTGAAGTTTCTTCTCCCGGTATTAACCGAAGTTTAACAAGAGAAAAGCACTTTTTATCGTCAATCGGTTTGCCGGTTACAGCAAAACTTTATAAAGCAATAGACGGCTCAAAGCAGATTTCCGGCATTTTAAGCGATTATGACGGCGGTCCTGTTATCACCGCAGAAGACGGGAAAATTTATAAATTTCAAAACAGCGAAATTGTCAGAGTAAATTTAAACGAAGAGTTTTAATATAGTTTATTGGAGGAATTGAGAAAAATGGCTAAGGCTAAAATCACTGCAAAAGAAAAGAAAGAGATGAAGGAGTTTTTCGAGGCTCTTGACCAAATGGAACAGGAAAGAGGTATTCCAAAGGAATATATAATCGAAAAGATTTCCGAGGCTATTACTGTTGCCGCCAGAAAAGATTACGGCGGTAATGACATAGTAACCTGCATAATCGATACAGAAAATGAACTGTTTTCGGTTGTTGCAAGGAAGACTATTGTTGATACGGTTGAAAATCCTTATACTCAAATTTCAAAGGAAGATGCTATTGCCATCGACCCTAATTCACTTGAAGACGGTTTTGTTGATATAAAACTCGACCCTAAAAAATTCGGCAGAATTGTTGCTCAAAATTCAAAAAATAACTTCCGTCAGGGTGTAAGAGAGGCTGAAAGGGGTCAGGTTCTCCAGGAATTTCAGAGCAAAACAAGAGAAATTGTTACCGCTAAAGTTGAAAGAATTGACCCAAAAACGGGAAATGCTATTTTGACAATAGGTCATAGCGAAGCAACCTTGCCGAAACTCGAACAAGTACCCGACGAACAACTCAAAGAGGGCGACCTTATCAAGGTTTATGTTGTTGATGTTAAGGAAACCGAAAAGGGACCGAGAATTATGCTTTCCCGCACACATCCGGGTCTTGTAAAACGCCTTTTTGAAACCGAAGTTCCCGAAATCTTTGACGGCACAATAGAAATTAAATCAATTTCCCGTCAGGCAGGTTCAAGAACAAAAATGGCAGTTTGGTCCGAAAACAGCGAAATTGATGCTGTCGGTGCTTGTATCGGTCAAAAGGGTGTTCGTGTAAACAAAATAGTTGACGAATTAAAAGGCGAAAAAATTGATATAGTTAAGTACAGCGATGACCCGGTTGCTTTTGTAAGCGAAGCCCTGTCCCCTGCAAAAGTTGTTTCGGTTGAAATCGAATCAACCGAGCCAAAGGTTTGCAAAGCAAGAGTTCCTGAATCTCAACTTTCTCTTGCAATCGGAAACAAGGGCCAAAATGTCCGCCTTGCCGCAAAACTTACAGGTTGGAAGATTGATATTCATCCGGAAAGCGGTTTCTTCGGCGAATAAACTTTAATTGAAGGGAAGTTTTTTCTTGAAAAATAGGAAGACGCCAATGCGTACATGTATCGGTTGCCGTGAAATGAAGGCAAAGCACGAACTTATGCGAATAGTTAAAACACCCGAAGGCGAAGTCCTGCTTGATTTAACAGGTCGCAAAAACGGAAGAGGTGCTTATGTCTGCAAAAATGCAGAATGCCTTCAAAAAATAAGAAAACGCAAAGCCCTTTCAAATGCTTTTGGTATGTTTGTTGACGACTCTGTTTATGAAAACATAGAAAAGGAATTTGAATCACTTGAACAATAAAATTTTAACACTTTTGGGGTTTGCCTCAAAGGCAGGTAAATTATCATTTGGAGCCGCATCATCTTCTGACATGATTAAATGCGGAAAATCAAAACTAATAGTTATATCTTGTGATATTTCCAAAAAAAGCAAAAAAGAAATTCGCTTTTTATCGGATAAACACGGTGTAAAGCAAATAGTGCTTGATACCGTTTCAACTTCAATACTTACAAACGCAGTTGGCAGAAGTTGCGGAATATTATCTGTCAACGACAGTTCATTTGCCTCTGCAATAGCAGAAGAATACGGGAGGAAATGCTAATGACGAATAAATACAAAATAAGTGAGATGGCCAAAGATTTCGGTATCGCTTCAAAGGAACTTACCGCTTTGGTTTTGGAAATTACAGGCGAAGAAAAAAAGTCCGGTGCTTCCTTAGGTGAAAGAGAAATCGGTCTTGTTTTTGATGCTCTTACAAAGAAAAACAGTGTTAAGAGTTTCGATGAATACTTTGCAAGCGGTGCTAAATCTCGTGAGGAAAATGCCAAAAAGCGACAGGACGAGAAAGATAAAAAACTCGCCGACCAAATGGCTATTCTTGAACAGTTAAAGGCGGCAGCCGCTATGGAAGCCAAAAAGAATGCTCCCAAAGAGGAAGAAAAGCCGGTGGAAAAGGTCAAGAAGGAAAAAGCACCTGCCAAGGAAAAAACTCCTGTTAAAGAAAAGGTCAAGAAAGAAAAAGAAGAAGTCAAAGAGCCGCAAAAGACTGCCGAAGTTAAAGAAGAAAAGAAGCAGGAACCGGCTAAAAAGACTGCAAAAGAGCCTACTGCCACCCAAAAAAGACTCAACGAGAAAAAGCCTACTCCCCAAAAAGAAACAAAGCCATACGACGGTCCGCTTGTTGCTCCGCCTAAAAAGGAAAAGAAAAACCCCGGAGTTGCTCCAAACAGAGGACCTGCTCAACTTCGTCATGTTGATACCCGTACCTCTAATGTAAATATTGATAAATATAACGAAAAATATGAAACTATCGCTCCCGCAAATACCATGCGTGATAATTTCACATCAAAACAGAAAATTAAACAAAAATCACAAGATTATCGCCGTCCGCAAGGTGCTAAGCGTGAAACAGAGGCAGACAAACTCCGCCGTATGCAACTCGAACGCATCAAGAAAACACCTATTACCGTTACTGTCGGCGAAGAAATTACCGTAGGTGAACTTGCTGCAGCACTTAAAAAGACTGCGGCAGAGGTTATTAAAACCCTTATGAAACTCGGTATGATGGCAAATGTAAATCAGGTTATTGATTATGATACAGCCGAAATCGTAGTTACCGAGATGGGTGCAAAAATTCAAAAAGCAGTTGTAGTTACAATCGAAGAAAAAATTATGGATGTGGCCGAAGACAGAGAAGAAGATTTAAAGCCGAGAAGCCCCGTTGTTGTTGTTATGGGCCATGTTGACCATGGTAAAACTTCACTTCTTGATGCTATCCGTAACACAGCAGTTACAGATACAGAAGCCGGTGGTATTACCCAGCATATCGGTGCTTACAGGGTAAACTGCAACGGTCAGGATATTACTTTCCTTGACACTCCGGGACACGCCGCATTTACCGCTATGCGTCAAAGAGGTGCTATGGCTACCGATATTGCGGTACTTGTTGTTGCCGCTGACGACGGTATTATGCCGCAAACTATTGAAGCGATAAACCACGCAAAAGCCGCAAATGTTCAAATTATTGTTGCGATAAATAAGATGGATAAACCGGATGCAAACCCGGACAGAATTATGCAACAACTCACCGAACATTCTTTAGTTCCCGAAGAATGGGGCGGCGATGTAATCTGCGTTCCTGTTTCGGCGAAAAATCATACAGGTATTGATAAATTACTTGAAAATATCCTTCTTGTTTCGGAAATGCTCGAACTTAAAGCAAATCCTGACAGAAAAGCAAAGGGCGTTGTTATCGAGGCTCGTCTTGACAAAGGCAGAGGTCCTGTTGCTTCCCTGCTCGTTCAAAACGGTACTCTTAAATCGGGAGATATTATAGTTGCCGGAACTTCGGTTGGTAGAGTTCGTATGATGACCGACGAAAACGGCAAAGTTGTTAAGTCTGCCGGTCCGTCTGTTCCTGTTGAGATTACAGGTCTTGCAGAAACCCCTGCCGCAGGAGACGGTTTTGATGCAGTTTCCGACGAAAGACTTGCAAGAGAACTTGTTGAACAGCGTAAAGAAAAAATCAAAAACGATGCCTTTAATGCCAAACAAAAGGTTACTCTTGATAACCTCTTTAACCAGTTATCAGAAGGCGATTTAAAGACCCTTAATATCGTTGTTAAAGCCGATGTTCAGGGTAGTGTTGAGGCAGTAAGAGAGAGCCTTGAAAAATTATCTAATGACGAAGTTAAGGTATCTGTTATTCACGGCGGTGTAGGTGCAATCAACGAATCTGATATTATGTTGGCTCAAACATCAGGTGCCATTGTCGTAGGATTTAATGTTCGCCCGGATGCAGTTGCAAAAGAAGCCGCCGACCGTGACGGTGTAGATATTCGCACATACAGAATTATTTATGACTGCATCGAAGAAATCGAAGCGGCTATGAAAGGTATGCTTGCTCCGAAATTCCGTGAGAGTGTTTTGGGAACAGTTGAAGTTCGTAATACCTACAAGATTTCAAATGTCGGTACTATTGCCGGATGTTATGTAACAAGCGGTAAAGTTACAAGAGCATGTAAAATTCGTCTTGTAAGAGACGGCATCGTAATATGTGAAGACGAAATTGCTTCTTTGCGTCGTTTCAAGGACGATGTAAAGGAAGTAGCACAAGGTTACGAATGCGGTATAGGACTTCAAAAATTTGCCGATATTAAAGACGGAGATATATTTGAGGCATTTATTATGGAGGAATATACGGAATAATGGCTGGTTATAAAATAAACCGTGTTACATCGGATATAAAAATTTGTCTTTCCGAACTTTTAAGGGAGGTCAAAGACCCTCGCATTAGTAAACTTTTAAGTATAATAAAACTTAATGTTTCGGGCGATATGTCCTATGCGGCGGTATATGTCAGTGCAATCGAAGGCAAGGAAAAAACCGAGGAATCGGTTAAAATTCTTAATAAAAGTGCAAACGGATATTTAAGAAGAGAACTCGGAAGCCGTATGAAATTACGAAAAGTTCCCGAACTTAAATTTATTGCTGATAATTCCATTGAGAACAGTGCACACATTTCCGAAATAATTGATTCATTCGGCAAATAAAAGAGAGATTTATATGGAAAATACAAACGAAATAATCTGTAAGGATTTATCCCTTAAAGAAACTGCAAAATTTCTTAAAAAACACGATAATTTTGTCATTTTAACACATGCTTCACCCGACGGAGATACACTCGGTGCCGGTTATGCCCTCTTTTACGGTCTTAAAGAGATAGGTAAAATTGCGGCTGTAATTTGTGCTGACGTTATTCCCAAAAAATATGGATATTTTGTCCACGAAACCGATAATGTAGATTCTTCAAAAGCCACTATTATTGCGGTTGATGTTGCTACTAAGGCTCTGCTCGGTTCCCTTTCCGAAGAATTCGGCGACAATGTAGACCTATGTATAGACCACCACATTTCCAATTCAAGATATGCTAAAAATTTGTATCTGGATGCAGAGGCCTCGGCTACATGCGAAATCATTTATGAACTGCTTGAATGTATGCATGTAAATATTAACAACAATGCCGCAAAGGCTATGTATACCGGAATTGCTACCGATACCGGCTGTTTTAAGTATTCGAATGTTACCGCAAAAACTCATATAATCGCTTCAAAACTTTATGAATATGATATAGATGCGGCGACAATAAATAAGATTATGTTCGATACAAAATCAAGGAAACTTCTGGAACTTGAAAGAATGGTACTTGATACGGCAGAATATCATTTTGACAACAAATGTATCCTTTTATCGGTTACCGCCGAAATGCAGGAAAAAACAGGTTGCAGCGGTTCAGACCTTGAAGGAATTGCGGTAATATCCAGAAGTGTTGAGGGTGTTTTAGCCGGAATTTCAATCAAGCAAACGGGGGATAATGAGTATAAAATCTCGCTCAGAACATATCCGCCGCTTAATGCATCGGAAATTTGTAAAATGATAGGCGGAGGCGGACACAATTCTGCCGCCGGTGCTACTGTTCACGGTACGCTCGAAGAGGTTAAAGCGATGGTGCTTGATGCCGTCAAAAAAAATATGGAGGAATCTGATGCAAGGGTTTCTTCTTCTAAATAAACCGAGCGGTATTACCTCTTTTGGTGCAGTAGCCAAATGCAAAAGGCTTACAGGTGAAAAAAGAATAGGACACACCGGTACTTTAGACCCTATGGCTACCGGTGTTTTACCCGTTTTTATAGGTAGGGCGACCGCCCTTTCTTCCTACCTTTTAGAAGCCGAAAAAACCTATATTGCTACTGTAAAGTTAGGCGTATCAACCGATACTTTAGATATAACAGGCAAGGTGCTCGAAGACTCTTATGTCAATGTTTCCAACGACGAAATAACCGATGTTATTTCAAGATTTAAAGGAAAACTTAAACAAACACCGCCAATGTTCAGTGCCATAAGAAAAGACGGCGTCAGGATGTACGAACTTGCAAGAAACGGCGAAACTGTTCAAATTCCGCAAAGGGAAATTGAAATTTTCGATATTAAACAAACTTCACCGTTAAACGAAAACAATGAGTTTTCATTCTCGGCTACCGTTTCAAAAGGGACATATATTCGTTCCCTTGCAAGGGACATTGGAGAAGAATTAGGTTGCTTTGCCACTCTTTCTGCATTATGCAGAACATCCGCTTCCGGATTTTCCATAAATTCTTGTGTGAACTTAGACGATTTAACCGAATATAACATAAATGAATTTATAAAAAGCGAAGAGTATGCGGTCAGCCACCTAAACGCAGTAACCGTTACTCAAAAACAAGCAATAAGATTTTCAAACGGCGGACAACTCGACCTTGACCGCCTTAAAATCGGTGATTTTTTTGACGGACAACTTTTAAGGGTTAAATACGAAGATGTATTTTTAGGGCTCGGTATTGTTGACACCGCAAAAAATCAACTTTTGATTAAATGCGTTATAAATAGTATAAAATAAACTATGCGGAGGGATATTTACGAAAAAGGCTATTGCACTCGGTACATTTGACGGTCTGCATACGGGTCATAGAAGTGTACTTGTCTTTGCAAAAACTTATGATTTAACGGTTCTTACATTTCGTTATCCCCCTAAATCCGTAAAGAATAGTAAAAAAGAACTGATAATGCTCCCGCAAGACAAAGAAGATGCCTTGCTTAAACTCGGTGCAAAATCGGTTGTATTTTTAGATTTTGAAAAGGTAAAAGACATATCCGCAGAAGACTTTTTAAACTATTTAAAAGAAACATATAATCCCGATTTAATCTGTTGCGGTTTTGACTTTCGTTTTGGAAAAAATGCTTCGGGCAACACTTCAACAATAGAAAAGTTTTGCAATCAAAACAATATGGAATGTATGGTTGCACCCCCTGTTTTAAAAAACGGAAAGCCCATAAGTTCAACAAATATAAGGGAACTTATTAAATGCGGAAAAATCGAAGAGGCTAATGAGCAAATTTTCGGCGGTTTCGGTTTTACTTCTGCTGTTATCCATGGCGACGCGAGAGGCAGAACAATCGGTTTTCCGACCGTTAATCAGGAATACCCTGCTGACCTTGTCTTGCCGAAGTTCGGTGTTTATTCGTCCAATATCATTATTGAAAATGTTACCTATAAATGTATTACAAATATAGGTATCAGACCTACATTTGAAACCGAAAAGGTTTACTGCGAATCTCATATTCTTGATTTTAATGCCGATATTTACGGCAAATCCGTAACGCTCAAACCTCAAAAATTCATAAGATGTGAGCAAAAGTTTAATTCTCTTAAAGAATTGACAAATGCAATAAAAAAAGATATAACTAAAATATAAGGTTGGTGATATTATGAATAAAGTTTTTAAAAGCATTTTAGTTTTGCTTATTATAAGTGTTTTTGTTTCTTTCGTGTCTTGCAGTCCTGTTGAAACGGGAAGCGAAACGCAGGATAATTCCTCTACCGAAAACAGCGATGCCAAATATAAAAATATAGAGGTTCCTCAGATTTCATCTGAAGACCCAATTATGCCGACCTATTTTGATATAAGCCTTTATAATGTTGAAAATTACTCCGACATTTATTTAGGAAAGAATTTTAAATATAAAATCACATACGCCGGAAATTCAATAGAAGTTCCGACAACCTATAAAAAAATGACAGCAAAGGGATTTAATCTCATCGAGTCGGAAGAATATGACGAAAAATCTATAATTCTCGCCGGTAAAACTATGAATGCCACATTTGTAAACGAATACGGAAACAAACTTGATGCCGTTTTCTATAATGCTTCAAATTCGTCTGTTGAACTAAGGAATTGCCGAATTGTTAAATTCAAGATTTCTGAAAACAATCAATTTGTCGAGGACAGTTCTTACGGTCAGTTTTTTGTAAACGGAGTAACTAATCAATCGGCAATTACCGATATTATTGAATATTTGGGTGCTCCTTCTCATTTTTATGCCGTAAATGAAGATGAATACTATCTCGACTACTTTCTCTCTAAAGACGACCTCAGGAGCAGGATAACCGTATATATAACCCCCGAAGAAGACTGCATTAAATCAATAGAATTTTCAAAATACGACTGATTGAAAAATTGGAGGAAAAAAGAATGAAAAAGGCATTATCAATCTTTTTTTGTGCGTTAATGGTGTTTTTAAATTTTTCGGTTCTCGGCACTATAATTGCATCGGCGGACAGGGCTGTTATATCGCTCTCTACTCAAGAACCGAAGGTGGGCGATAACCTTATTGTGGCATTAAAATACAGTTCCTCTTCTTCTGATATAGAAGATATAGATGCTACTTTAAAATATGATTCCTCCGTTTTAGAGTATATTTCGGGAGGAAAATCGTCAAGAAACTCCACAATCACGATTGAAGAAACAAATGTCAATAAGTTATCTCATTCGATCTATATAACATTTAAGGCAAAAGCCGAGGGAAGATCAACTTTATCTGCTACGATAACATCCTCGTCCGACAGCAAAACAAATACCGAAGAAGCGAGTACAAATGTAACTGTTTACGGCGAAAATTCCAACAATTACCTTGTTAAAATCGGCGATAAAAAGTACCACATTCAAGACGATTTGACAAATATAGAAATTCCCGCTTCCTTTGAACCGTCAAAAACGGAATATAACGATATTGAGATAAATACGATAACCGATAATAAAAAATACACCCTCTTTTACCTTACCGCAGATGACGATTCTGTATCAGACTGGTTTTATATTAACGACCAAAATGAGTTTACAAGACTTGATTATATAACCTGCAATAACAATATATACATAATTGAAAATTCCAAAACTGCATCAGTTCAAAACAATAATTGGTTTTTGGATAAAATGGATTTTAACGGCAGAACATTCAAAGCATATAAATCGACCGATTTAAGGCTTAAAGATATATATGTTTTGTACTGCTATAAAAACGGCGAGAGCAACTATTACAGATACGATTTGTTGGAAGACACCATTCAAAGAGCCCCCGATTTTGTTTCTGCCCAAACTCCTAAAAAACAAGTGGAAGAAAACAGAAACTTTATAGAATCATTCGCTTATTTGCCTAATTCGGGTAAAGTAATATTTGCACTGCTTGTACTTGAAACATTATCAATAATTTTGCTGATTGTAATACTTGTGAAAAAACAAATAGCAAAGTTAAAGGATAAAACGGACAAGAATTACGAATATACAAGCGAAGAATAAAAAATGGGACTGTAAAAAACAGCCCAAATAAAAAAGACTGTTTGCAAATCCGAAAAAGGATATGCAAGCAGTCTTTTTGCATTTATGTATGTTTCATTTCGGTATTTTAAAGGGATGATGTGGGCATCATCCCCTACAACAAGTAAATTTTTGACCGAGGTGGTTTTTTAAGCCCGATTTTTGTTTTTTATATCACAAATTAAACTTAATCTCTTTGTTTGTTGTATTAAATTCTCTATACTTAACTTTTGCACTGTCAAACATTTTCTTTGATGCCTTTGTGGAGTCGGTTTCGCTGTATTTATCGCTTAAATATACAACTTCGCTTATACCTGCTTGAATAATTGCTTTAGCACATTCGTTGCACGGAAAAAGAGTAGTATAGCATATAGCATCTTTTACGGAACCGCCGTGGCAATTAAGTATTGCATTAAGTTCAGCATGGCAAACAAAGAGATACTTTGTTTTAAGAGGGTCTCCGCTTCTGTCCCATGGATATTCGTCATCATCACAACATTTAGGCATTCCGTTATAGCCCATAGAAATAATCTTATTATCCTTATCCACTATACATGCACCGACCTGAGTTGACGGGTCTTTGCTACGCATAGACGAAAGAACTGCAATACCCATAAAGTATTCGTCCCAAGAAAGATAATCTTCCCGTTTCATACTAATCACCATCTCTTCCGCATTCTTTTAAAATATTTTAATATATTATTCTTTGTTTTGCAAGTCGTTTATAATTTTTAAAAGTTCGGCAGGTTCCCTGATTATATACTTTGCTCCGCCTTTTAAAAGTTCTGTTTCTTCTCTGTATCCCCAGAGTTCGCCTACCGGCAAGGCACCGCTGTTAGCACCCGTTAATACATCAACACCCGAATCGCCTATAAAAATACATTCTTGAGGTTTCACACCTAATTCTTTCATAGTCATAATCGCAGCCGTCGGGTCCGGTTTAGCAGGCAGCCCTTCCCTTTTTCCGAAAACGCAGTCAAACACATCTCCATAGGCACTTGTTACGACCTTATCCGCCATCTCTTGGGCTTTGTTTGTAACAACGGCTACTTTCATTCCCATTTCTTTTAAAGCCGATACAAGTTCTTTTACGCCGTCATACGGTGCCGTATTATCGGCAAAATGTACCGAATAGGACTCAAAGAATACCTTTTTTACCTTTTCGATAGTATCTTTATCTCTGTTTTCAACAGGCAGAGCCCTCTCTATCATTTTAGGGATACCGTCGCCGACAAAGTATTTAAATTCTTCGGTTTTATGTGTTTCAAACCCGAACTTATCAAGTGCAAAATTAACCGAATTTGCAAGGTCGACAAGTGAATTGACAAGGGTACCGTCCAAATCAAATAAAACTGCTTTAATCATAAAAATCGCCATTTTTCTAAAAAACTAAAAGTCCCGAGATGCTAACAGCCACTCGAGACTTTACAGACAACAAATAACAATCAGATTGCTCTTGTAACCTTACCGGAACGCAAGCAACGGGTGCAAACGTTTATACGACGAGGAGAGCCGTTAACGATAGCCTTAACCTTTTTTACATTTGGTTTCCAAGTTCTGTTGGAGCGTCTGTGTGAATGGGAAACCTTAATTCCGAAAGCAATTTCTTTGTTGCAGATATCACATTTAGCCATGGTCTGCACCTCCCTTTAAGTTATACCAAATAACAAATTTCGATAGCAAAGACAATAATAGCATAAACAAGCGAAAAAATCAAGCATTTTTTAAAAAAAATGCGAAATAAAGTGATTTTAGCGGTTTTCTGCCTGTTTTGGTCTTAACATCAATTCTTTTACCACATTACTTATAGGTTTATTCTCATACAAAACACCGTAGCATACTTCTACTATCGGCATAGTAACATTATACTTTTTGGCAAGAGAATATGCCGTTTTACAAGCATAATAACCCTCAACCGTTCCTACCCTTTCGAGTGCCGTCTTAATATCAACACCCGAGCCTACCAAGTTTCCAAAACGATTATTTCGGCTATGGACCGAAGTGCAGGTAACAACCAAATCTCCGATACCCGACAAACCGGCAAATGTTCTCTCATTCGCTCCCATTTTAACACCGAGTTTTGACATTTCGGCAAGACCTCTTGTTATAAGGGCGGCTTTTGAGTTATCGCCTAAATTTAGCCCGTCGCAGATACCGGCACAAATAGCAATAACATTTTTCAGTGCTCCGCCGAGTTCAACACCTACTATATCATCGCTTGTGTAGATACGCAAAAATTCGTTTGAAAGTTCGTCTTGTACTATTGAAGCCGCCGTAAGACTGCGTGAAGCGGCAACAAGAGATGTCGGTATTTTCCTTGCAACCTCCTCAGCATGGGACGGACCCGAAAGTATAACTACCGACGAATCGGGGTTTTCTTCCGAAATGACCTCTGATAATCTTTTATATGTTCCGTCTTCCAAGCCCTTTGACAAACCTACGATTATACCGAAGTTTTTAAATGCCGACAACTGCTTTGCAACGCTCCTTACAGCGGTAGAAGGGACTGCAATTACCGTCAAAAGAGAATTTTCAACACTTGACATATCGCTTGTGATTTTTATATCTTCGGGGAGAAAAATTCCTTTTAAAAGTTTCTCGTTTGTTCTGGTGGTATTAAGCAGTTCAACTTCCTTTTCAAACGGCGACCACAATGTAACATTATGACCGCAATTATATGCCGAAAGTCCGAGTGCCATACCCCAACCGCCGGAACCTAAAACAGTAATCTTTGCCATTACTTTTTACCTCCGATAGAAATTTTTCTTTCCTCGCCGTTTATAATTCTGACAATATTATCTTTATGTTTGAAAATAATTATAAGTCCGATTATTATCGCCATAATCATTTGCGGTAAAAACAAAGAACTTTTATCATACATAATAAGAGCAGAAACAACAACGCTGACAGTCCCTACAAGCGAAGAGACTGAAACCATTTTAGTAATTAAAAGGCTGATTGCAAAAAGCAATAAACCTATTGCCGTGGCAATGGGACAAAAAGCGAGGAAAATTCCTGCTCCCGTTGCAACGCCTTTTCCGCCCCTGAACTCAAAAAACAGAGGAAATATATGCCCTATCATACAAGCAAGTCCGCAAATATACGCACCGTAAATCGGGCTATACATCGGGTCCCCCGTAGAATTGAAAATATATTCAAATATTATTTTACCGAGATATGCCGAAAGGGTGCCTTTCAGAAAGTCGCAAATGAATGTAAGTATTCCTACTTTTTTACCTGCCGCACGAAATGTATTGGTAGTTCCGGCATTTCCGCTTCCTACCGTCCTTACATCTTTTTTGGCAAATATCTTTGTAAAGATTACCGCAAAACTGATACTACCTATCAAATATGCGGCAACTACGGTTATCAAAGCAGTTAAAAACATCATTTCTCGCCTCTTTCTCTTATAACAAATCTTACAGGTGTTCCCTCAAGACCGAATGTTGAACGGATTTGATTTTCTAAATACCTCTGGTATGAAAAATGGAACAAATCTGCTCTGTTACAAAAAGCCACGAATGTCGGGGGGCTTGTAGAGGCTTGGGTCATATAGTAAATTTTAAGTCGCTTGCCCTTATCCGTAGGCGGTTGAACACGAGCGGTTGCATCGGCTAAAATATCGTTTAACTTGCCGGTTGAAATACGCATAGTATTTTGAGTATGAACATATTTTATAAGTTCAAACAATCTATCAAGTCGCTGACCTGTTTTAGCCGAAATAAAGATAATCGGAGCAAATGACATAAACGAAAAATCGTTCATAAGTCTTTTTCGGTAATTATCCATAGTTTGACCATCTTTTTCAACAATATCCCATTTATTAACCGCTATGATACAGCCTTTGCCCTGTTCAAGAGCAAGTCCTGCAACCTTTGAATCCTGCTCGGTAAAACCGTCTGTGCCGTCTATCATAATAACACAAACATCCGCCCGTTCAATAGCCATTTTTGCCCTTAAAACACTGTATTTCTCAATTTTATCTTCAATTTTACTCTGACGGCGAAGACCGGCAGTATCAATAAAGTTAAACTTTCCGAATTTGTTTTCAACAGGAGTATCAATAGCGTCTCTTGTAGTACCGGCAATATCCGATACAATGGTTCTTTCTTCGCCGGTAATCTTATTAACAAGAGAGGACTTACCTGCATTCGGCTTGCCGATAACTGCGACCTTTACGGTGTCGTCGTCATCCTCTTCGTCAAATGCACCTTCCGGCAGATTTTTAAATACTTCGTCAAGCAAATCGCCGGTTCCGTGCCCATGAACCGAAGAAACGGCAAACGGGTCGCCGAGCCCCAAATTATAAAATTCATAAAAATCAGGCGGTATATCGCCGATATTATCGCATTTATTAACGCAAAGAATTATCGGTTTCCCGCTTTTTTGAAGCATTGAAGAAATCTCCATATCGGTTGCGGTAACGCCGGTTTGCATATCTACGACAAAAATAATAACAAGTGCCGTATCAATAGCAAGATTTGCCTGCATTCTCATACCTGACAGAATAATATCATCGGTTTTAGGCTCGATACCGCCTGTATCCACAAGCATAATTTTATGTCCCTGCCACTCGGCATCGCCGTAAATACGGTCCCTTGTAACTCCGGGCGTATCGTCAACAATAGAAAGCCTTTGCCCTATCAATTTATTAAAAAGCGTTGATTTGCCGACATTCGGTCTTCCGACAATAGCAACAACAGGTTTTGCCATAAATCATATATCCTTTCATCCGATAATACTTTTTATAATCGAGTATCCGTCGCATTCTGTAGCAACGATTTTTACATTAAGTTTTTCCGATAATTCGTCAACCGTTATACTGTCAAGGAACATAGTGCCCTCGCTATTTAACATTGAAGACGGAATAAGCATTTCGTCGCCTAAATCGACATCTTTTAACTGCTCATATATATCGGTTGCCGTAATAAGACCTGCAACCGTTATCATCTCGCCGAAAAAGTTATTGATTATTTTTCTGACCGAAACTTTAAGTCCGCTGACCTTTTCTTCACATTTTTTTGCTATTTGCTCTATAAGAGGATAGGAAGCCACTCCGGTTATAACGGTTATATTTCTGTTATCGACCTTTGTTTTTTCCAAATCGTTTAAAGCCTCCGCAGCCTGACTTTTTACCATTGCCCACATACCGACGCCGTTTTCAAGTTGCAAAAAATCGCCGTAAAATTCGTATTCGGGAATTTCCCTACCGCTTATCAGGTAAAACTCGTCCGCAGCATAGGCTCTTCTTTCGCCGTATTTCCCGACAGACATATCTCCGAACTTATCTATTATATCAATCGTTTTAGCCGCTGTATCTTTATTAAACGGTTCTAATTTCGTAAGATTTTCACGATGCTTTGAAAGACCTACCGGCACCGCCGCTATACACTCAACATTCTCAAAATTAAGCAGGTCATTAAGGCTTCTTTCGAGTTCCTTACCGTCATTATACCCGGGGCACAAAACAAGTTGGCAGTTCATTTTTATTCCTGCTTCATTAAGCCTTGGGATAATATCAAGGACCTTTCCGGCATTTTTATTACCCATCATTTTAACCCGAAGTTCGGGATTTGTTGTGTGAACCGAAATATTTATCGGGCTTATATGCATCTTAATAATTCGCTCGACTTCCCTTTCGGACAAGTTGGTAAGCGTTATGTAGTTCCCGAAAAGGAAAGAAAGCCTTGAATCATCGTCCTTAAAATAAAGGCTCTCCCTCAAACCGCCGGGGAGTTGGTCGATAAAGCAAAAAATACATTTATTATAGCACCTTTGCTTTTTATCCATAAGATATGTTTCAAAGTTAAGACCTAATTCGTCAAATTCGCCCTTTTTTATCTTTTTGCGTTTGATTTTTCCCTTATCCGTAATATATTCTAATAAGAGTTTTGTATCGTTTTGATAAAAACGGTAATCGAGCACATCGGCTATTTCTTCGCCGTTTATAGATAAAAGGGTATAACCTGCCTTTATTCTTGCTCTATACGCCGGACTTTTTTTATCTACACTTTCAATAATAACCGCCATTGCTCTTTCACCGCCTTATAATGACTACAAAAATCACTATAAAAAATTAAGAGGAAGACAAAATGCCTCCCCCTCTGAAATTTCATAAATAATCAATCTGCAACATTTATTACCTGACGGCCGTTGTACTTACCGCAAGTTGTGCAAATTCTATGAGGACGCTTGTAAGCCCCGCATTCAGGACATCTAACGAGAGTTGGAGTTTCAAGTTTCCAAAGGTTGTTTCTTCTCTTATCTCTTCTTGCTTTTGAAGTTTTCCTCTTAGGTACTGCCATTTTTTGTTCCTCCTAAAGTTTATCTGAAAATCAGTTATCAATTAGTTCTGCAAGTTTTGCAAGGCGAGGGTCGATACTTTCGCTCTTACAATTACATTCGCCCTCATTTAAGTTCTTTCCGCACTCAAAACAGTATCCTTTGCATGTCTCTTTACAAAGGTGCTTGGTCGGAAGACTTAAGAAAACTTCGGTAAATACGAGTTCGTCCACATCGAGCATCATATCGGGCACCGTAATAATAGTATCGCTATCTTCTCCCTCAATGGAAGTCGCCAGCATCTTAGCAAGTTTGACACTGTAATTCTTTACAGTATCCACACCACATCTATCGCAAGGGGCAAAAAAGTCATAATTCATATCAAGTTCGATTTCTACAACACCGGCACGGTTAAAAACCCTGCCCTTTACCGATACGGGAGTTTTGAGCGGATATCCACCCGAGAAATCGGTATCACTCATATCAAAAGCATAGTCGATAGAAACCTCTTTACCTACATTGGCAAATACACTTTTAAGGTCTAAAATCATAACTGCACCTTTCTTACAAACAAAGTGGCACGACTATAATTATAAATATTAAGCATTATTTTGTCAAGAGTTATTTTAACAAATATTAACTTCAACACTTTTTACTATATATGTAAGTAATTGCTATTGAAAACAAGGGTACACTATGATATAATTTAAGTAATTTCAAACAGTGTTAAGGAGATTTTCTTTTGAAAAAAACTATATCTTTTTTATTATGTTTTACACTCTTGCTTATGATATTTCCGTCGGGTCGTTTTTATGCCGAAGATGCGAAAAAAAGACCTTCGTATCTCTTTGCAATCGACGCCGGACACGGCGGAGACCGCTCTGTCCACTTCGACCCCGGCAGCAGCCGAATTGACGGCAGATATGAATGTGAAGACACGGGACTAATTGCAAATGAAGTTATAAGGCTCTTAAACGAGCAGGGTCAACGCACCGTGCTTATAAACCGCAATCATGTTACGCACAACCGTCCCATTGAAGCCAACGATTATAACGCCGATTTTCTGATTTCTCTACATAGGGACGCCTCTTCCTCTGCTTCTGTAAGGGGTATAAGTATTTACACCCATGAGCCTTCGCATTATCAGAGAGTAGCACAACCGGGAAAAGATTATGCCCCTGCGGAGCATTCCGATAAACATGCCATTGACGAACAACTTGTAAATAACCTGCGTAACCATCTTTCAGGTGCCACGGCAATACCTTTTCGCGGTGTCCATTACGGTTCTGCAAGTGCTCCTATATGGGAAGACTATTATATTAACCGCCTTAGCAATATGCCGAGTTGTATAATAGAATACGGTTTCGGCACAAATTCTGAAGATAACAGAATATTCGATGCAGAGTATAAAACCCTTGCCCTTGCCACGGTAAAGGCACTTTTGCAAACGGTAAACCTTGATTACATAGGTCCTTTTTCAGGTTCCGGCAAACAAATATGCGAATTTTCTAACGAGTGGTACTATGTTGTAAACGGTGCGGTTGATTGGAATTACAGCGAACCTGTTACAATAAATCAAAAAACATACTTTATCGAAAACGGTTATGTAACTAATATGGCAAAAGGAAGTACCGGTCAATGCAGTTGGTTGCTTGATACTACGAAACTGACCGTTTCCGGCATTGGTGCTATGGGAGATTACAGCACCTCTCTTATACCGCCGTGGAAAAATTTTCCGGAAACCGTAGAAATTACGGAAGGTGTTACCAAAATAGGAAATTACTCTTTTTATAATTGCAGTACACTTACCGTAATAAGCATTCCGAAAACTGTTAATGAAATCGGCGAAAATGCCTTTACAGGCTGTAACGCTCTTAAAGAAATCCGATTTTACGGAACAAAAACCGATTGGGAAAAAATAAAAATAGGAAACTCACTTCCCGGTACTGCTAATATGCTATATGTTTGCGATATTAACAGTCATAAATACGATTTTGTATGCGATAGTGAGTGCAATGTATGCGGAGAAAAAAGGACTGTTACCCACACCTACAATGCGGACTGCGATGAAATTTGCAACATTTGCGGAGAAATCAGAGAAACCTCTATTCCCCATACATATAGTTCCGATTGCGATGAAGTGTGCAATATCTGCGGAACTTCCCGCAAGACGCAAACACCCCACACATTTGACGAAAATGACATTTGTACCGCTTGCGGAAGCAAGAGATACATTACGGGAGATGTAAACGGAAACGGTGAGGTAACAGATGCAGATGCAGTGCACCTCTTGATGTATACATTCTTCCCCGAAGACTACCCGGTAAATCAGCCTTGCGATTTTAATAATGACGGCAATGTAACCGATGCTGACGCAGTGCACCTCTTGATGTATACTTTCTTCCCTGAAGATTATCCTATCGAATATTAAGGAGAAAACGAAATGAAAAAAATCGTATCTTTACTTATAAGTGTTATATTCGTATTTGCGGTTTGTATAACGGCAGATGCGGAAGGAATTGCAGAACTTAACGGCAACACCTCTGTGTCTGTTGGCAGTAATATAGAATTTACCGTAACCGTAAACGGTTGCACAGAAGCAAGTTCTGTTGCCGTTTCGGTAGCATTTGGCGACGGATTTGAACTTGTATCGGGTTCGTGGCTTAAATCGGGTGCAATAAACACATTCGATAAAGCAAAAAACAAAGGCTCTTTAGGCGGTCTTTCTTCTCCCGATATTAACGGCAATTTATTCAAATTAGTTTTAAGGGCTAAAACAGCATCGGCAAATATGCAAAATGTAAGCGTTAATGTAATCGCAAAAAAAGATGCTGCCGGAATACTAAATTATACAGCTTCAAAATCAGTAAAAATAAATTGTGCCTCACATACTTTCGGCGGTTACACAAATATAAACAGTGCCAATCACAGCAGGACTTGTTCCGTTTGCGGAACCGTTGAAACTAACGCTCATACCTGGAACGGTGGCGAGACAATAAAAACCGCAACCTGTAAGGAAACCGGCGAAAAGCGGTTTACCTGCACAGCCTGTAATGCAACAAAAACCGAAGTTGTAGCCAAGACTAATAATCATACTTACAGTGCTTGGACACAAACAAAGGCTCCCACCTGTACAGATAAAGGCTCTGAAAGTCGCACCTGTTCTACTTGCCGAAATACAGAAACCCGTGAAGTAGCGGCATCGGGTCATAAATTCGGAAAATGGACCGAAACCAAAGCCGCAACCTGCACCGACAAAGGAGAAAAAGAGCGAAAATGCTCTAAATGCGATACTGTCGAAAAAGGCGAAATAAATCCGCTCGGAAACGATTTCAAATCACCTGTAATAATCAAAAAACCAACTCTAACCGAGAAAGGCATCGAGGAAGGTATCTGCAAAAGGTGCGGAGAGAAAGCACAGTCGGAACTACCATGCTTTTTCAAGGACGAAGCAACAGATGTTGTTCTATCGCCCGAATACGGTGCATTCAAGCAAGGCACAGAGATAAAAATAGAGGTAATAAAGAATGACAATAGTTTTTACGAAACCGTAAAAACGGCTCTTGGCGATAAGTCGGAAGAATTTATCGCTTATGACATATCTGCGGTACTTAACAATGTAAATATAGAGCCCGATAAGCCTGTAACGGTTACATTTAAAATTCCCGACGGTTACGGAAAAAATGTTGCCGTATTCTACATAAAAGATGAATCTGATGCCGAAAAACTCGAGTCAACCGTTTCGGAAGACGGCTCTACCGTTTCGGTAACACTTACTCACTTCAGTTCATACGCCGTAGCAAAACTAAGTGAAAAAGCATCTCCGTCTGCCACCGCCAAAGCAGACAAGTCCACGGATGAAAAACCTGAAACAACTAAAAATTCTGCAAAAAGAAACAAACCCATCGGCATTATAATACTGATTACGGTAATAATTTTATTGATTGCAACCGCCGTTATTCTGTATTTAAAAACTAACCGATATAATAAACATGATTTAATAGATTAAAAACCTTATGTGTCATTACACAAAACTCCCGCTAAGGAAATCCTTAGCGGGAGTTTTCATTAACTTTTTAAAATTTTCGGAGATTATTGCAACAACAACAAACTGAATACGAGTGTAAAGAGTGCAACGGTTTCAACGATACCGATTACAATAAAATAGTTAGCGGTACCTTTTCCCGTTTCGCCCAAAGCATCAGCAGCGGCACCCGCAACCTTACCCTGGAAGAATGCTGAAAGACCTATTGCGAGACCTGCAAAAATACCAACTGCCATACAAAGCATTGCACTTGCCCCGGATTCAAAAGCGGAACGGATAAAGTTCATAAGCAGGAAACCGTAAATAGTCTGCGTAAGCGGTGCTCCCGAGAAAGCAACCATAATAAACGGTGCCGGTTTTCCGTTTGCATAACACTTTTTCCATGCTCCCACAGATGCCATAGCCGCATATCCTGCTCCGAAAGCGGAACCGATAGCCGAAAGACCCAAGGCACAAGCCATACCGATTGTTTGAATATTCATAATTATTTCTCCTTTTATGTTTATTTCTTTAAAGTTTTTAATTCACTGAAAGGTTCGTATGCTTTTCCCGACCATTCCATTCCAAGTTGACCGGAAAATTCCAAAAGATTAAGTCTTACGCCATGAACTACAACGGATAAAAATCCCATAACTATATTCATTACATGACCTATAACGGCTATCACTATTCCTACAATTACAAGTGCTCCGCTAAAGCCCGACGACATATCGTTGAAACTTTGAGCAATCGCAAGAGATGCCATACCGACGGCAAAGAGCCTTATATAACTCATTACATTACCGAAAGCACTAATTGTATTAAGAAAGACTGTAAATATATCTCCGAGTCCTGCTTTAAGCCCTTGCGTAAAAGTTTTATCCGGCGACATACCGCCAAAGAGTACAACAAGCAGGAAACCGATACCGACTACAATAGCAACCGCTTTAACATTGGTCGGTTGATTGATTACAAGGAAGAGCACCATAAAATACAGAGCACAAATAGAAAGTAACCAACCAAGGTCAGCAAGTAAACTTAAATCTTTCTTCGATATTTTTCGCCGTATACTCATAATACAGGCAAGGGATAACTGGATAACGCCGATGCTGAAACAGAATTTCATAACACTGTTTTGCACCGAGGTCGTTTCCATACCGAAGTATTCGGGATAATTGGCAAAACTCGGTATTACAAGTGCTTTAAGGAAAGGAACTTTCATAGCACTTTCAAGACCGAACCAAGTTCCTGTAACCGCACCCCATGCAACAGTTGCAACCGATAAAACGGTCAAAAGCAGGGTTGCGTTATTAAACTTTTTCATTTTGATTACCGCTATCAGAGAGCCGATAAGGAACAGTAGACCGTAACCGGCATCGCCGATAATCATAGCGAAAAACAAGGTAAAGAAAGCAAGGAACCAGAAAGATATATCATATTCGCCGTAACCTGGAATAGTTCCCAAAATATCGAAAACAGGTTTCATAAGGCTTGTAAGTTTATTATACTTGACCTTTGTAGGAACTTGACCGTCATCAACTTCCACCGTATCAAAAGTATATGCCCAACCGTTTTCTTTGGCACAAGCGACAAATTTTTCCGTTTCATCTACGGGGATATAACCTTTAATCCAAACAAGCCCGTCCTCGCTTGTTGCCGTATTGCTTACCGAAGAATACTCTGCATCATTCTGAGTTTTAAGCAATGCCGTTTTATAACTTTCCAAACAAGCGGCAGACTTTTCAAGAGATTTTTCAATATAAGCAATTTCTTCTTCGCAAAGTTTAACCTCTTGTTCAAGTTCGCCTATACCCTTTTCGGGCAGGACAAACTCGGTAGCCTGAATATCGTTTCCGAGCGTACCTAAAACCGCAACCGTATCCATTTTATCGACAGACGCAAGTTTTATATACTTGATATTCTCGTCAGAATTTAATTTTTTTAACTCTTTTTTATCTATGCGGTAAAAATGGAAATCAAGACCGTTTGAAACAAGATTTCTGACCTTAGTCGGCGAAAAGTCGCCCCAAGGTCTTAATTTTTCGATTTCAAGCAATTTTGCCGACCTTGATTCCTCTAAAACCGCCTTTCTGTCGAGAGCCTTTTTTGTTTCCTTAAAAAGCACCTCAAATGCTTCGTCATCAAGCGGTTTTTCCTCTGTTTTCTCTTTTGGAGCATAATCGTTAAGTTCCAAAGAAAGTTTTTGAAGAAGAGCAAATCTCGCAGTTATTTTATCGTCGGCATTATTTCGTTCGCTTATATGCAGAACGCCTAAATCACGCAAAGCCATAAGCATTTCGTCTTTTTTAGACTCTACCGAAACAACATAAGTCAAGTTCATTTTTTCTATCATACACTTGCCTCCTGTCGTTTCTTCTTGGCGATTTTACCCCGAACAACAGCACTTGTTTGCTGGTCGCCGATATAAATTCCGATTTTCCGGATATTTTCTTTCGCTTCGGGAATTTTTACCTTTTCAAACAAGTTTACTCTTTGCGAGGTAAATCGCAGTTCTTTACCGAGCAAATCATTTTGAATTCGCAGAGTTTTAAGGAGCATATTGATTCTTGCGATATCCCGCATACGGAAAATTGCTTCGTCTACCCAAAGCGGATAATCGGAAATATCGTAATTTATCTCTTCAAAGGACAATTCCTTAAAAACAGGGACCGTAACACCGGCAATATTATCTTCGGTACAAATAACATTTAACGGTTTTACAAGGTTTTCGATTTTCTTATCTTCCGGAAAAATTGTATTCTCCGCAAAAACTGCAACCCAATCGTCAAGTCCGTCCACCAAAGCGGAGAGTTCCTTTTCTTTTTGCTCCAACTCCACCGTAATCTTCATCATAACGGTTTGAAGTTGTTGCTTTTTTAATTCAAGGGTAGGAAGATAACGCTCAAATCTCTTTAATTTGTCCTTTTGCACCTTTAACTCATTTTTTGTAAGTTTAACAGATGCCATATTTTACACCCTTTAAGCCTTTTTCTTAGGCCATCTTTCAGCGATAAGGTTAGTTTTAAGACCCGTTTCATTCGGTTCAAAACAAGAAGCCAAAATTTCCCAACCTAAATCGAGAGCCTCTTCAAGACTGATATTTACGGATAAATCCATAAGTTTTGTTTCAAAAAGTTCGCCGTATTTAAGCAGTTTTTCGTCCCATTCGCTCATCATAAAGCCCATCGATTTTTTCTCAAGACTTTCCTTATATGAACTGTAAAGTTTAATCATTGCGTCCATAAGAGCACGATGGTCATCACGGGTATCTTTGTTTACATTCTGTTTAAGACGGGAAAGCGAACCGAACGGCTCAATTCTTCCATTTTTAAGATAATATTGACCTTCGGTAATATATCCCGTATTATCAGGTACCGGGTGTGTTACATCGTCGCCCGGCATTGTTGTAACCGAAAGAATTGTAATAGAACCCGACCCTTCAAATGCTACCGCTTTCTCATAACGGGAAGCAAGACAACTATATAGGTCGCCGGGATAACCACGGTTTGAAGGAACCTGTTCCATAGTAATCGCAGTTTCTTTTTGAGCATCGGCATAGTTTGTCATATCGGTTAAGAGCACCAACACTTTTTTGCCGTCAAGTGCAAACTTTTCGGCAACCGCCAAAGACATATCAGGAACTAATGTACATTCAACAGTAGGGTCGGAAGCGGTATGAATAAACATAACCGTATGACCCATAGCACCGCTCTTTTCAAGGGTTTCTTTAAAGAAGAGATAGTCGTCGTGCTTAAGTCCCATACCGCCGAGCACTATAATATCGACCTCTGCCTGCATTGCTATACGAGCCAACAATTCATTATACGGCTCACCCGATACAGAAAAGATAGGAAGTTTTTGACTTTCTACCAAGGTATTGAACATATCAATCATCGGTATACCTGTTCTTATCATTGTTTTAGGCACAATTCTCTTTGCAGGGTTTGCCGAAGGACCGCCTATCGGAATCATATTATCGGTAAGTTCAGGTCCTTTATCCCTCGGAACGCCTGCACCGTTAAATACTCTTCCCAAAAGACGGTCGGAATATGAAACCATCATAGGTCTATTTAAAAACTTAACCGAATCGGTAGTAGAAATGCCCTGAGTACCCGAAAAGACCTGCAAATAAACGAGGTCGTTATCAAGTTTAATGACATTTGCAAAACTCTTGCCGACAAGGGCTAAATCGCCGTTTCTGACACCTTGTGCTTTAACAACAACGACATTGCCGACAATAGATTCTATCTTTGTATAAATTTTCTGCATATAGGGCACCTCCTTTACTTAACAGTCTTTTTAATGTAAAAATCTTTTATAACCTGCTCTTGCTTATAAAATTCGGGGGTATCAAAAGCAGTTGTATGCCAGTCGAGAAGTTCCTGCCTTAACTGGTTAAAGAAAAGACGGATTTCTCTTTTTGAAGCAAATGAATAATTCTCGGTAAGGATTGTATAAAGCAAATTGAATACATAAATCTGACGGTCGGTATCGCAGGAAGCGTCAATAGGGTCAAAAGAGTTTTGTTGCAGATAGACGGCATCCAAAAGTTCTCCCTTTTGGTAGAGAATATAGTCTTCGTTTGAAGTACCCTCTTCGCCGACAACCATCATCATCTGATTGATTTCTGTACTTCTTATCAAAATTTCTCTTGCGTTATCAACCTTATCCATATCTATTATACCTTTATATTTAGACCATGAATCAATAGGATGAATAGCAGGATATTTACGGGCATCTGAACGCTCACGGGAAAGTCCGTGGAAAGCACCTACAACCTTTAGGGTTGCCTGAGTAACAGGTTCTTCAAAGTTACCGCCGGCAGGAGATACCGTACCGCCTATTGTAACCGATGCAATCTCGCCCGTTCTGAGTTCTACCTTACCGGCTCTTTCATAGAAACCGGCAATTACAGATTCAAGATATGCAGGGAATGCTTCCTCGCCCGGTATTTCTTCAAGTCTTCCGCTCATTTCACGCATAGCCTGAGCCCAACGGGAAGTAGAGTCGGCAAGCATAAGAACATTAAGACCCATTTGTCTATAATATTCGGCAAGTGTAATTCCCGTGTAAACCGAGGCTTCACGGGAAGCAACCGGCATTGAAGAAGTGTTACATATAATAATAGTTCTCTCCATCAGTGAACGACCTGTACGGGGGTCGATGAGTTCGGGAAATTCTTTAAGAATTTCAACAACTTCACCCGCACGCTCTCCACAAGCGGCAACTATAACTATATCAACATCGGCATTCTTCGCTTCCATATGTTGCAAAACGGTTTTTCCGGCACCGAAAGGACCCGGAACACAGAATGTTCCGCCCTTGGCAACCGGCAAAAATGTATCAATACAACGAATTTTCGTTATAAGAGGCTCATCAGGGCGAAGTCGCTTTTCGTAGCACGAAATTGCCTTTTTTATAGGCCATGTAAACACCATTGAAAGTTTTTCTTCATTGCCCTTATCGTCCTTGATAACAGCAATGGTATCGTTCACATTATAAATGCCTTTCTCTACGATTTTTTCAACCGTCCATTCGGTATCTGCAAGTCCGAAAGGAACCATTATTCTATGGCTGAATAAGCCTTCGGGAACGGTACCTATTGTTTCGGATATACGAACGGTATCACCGACCTTAACGCATGGGGTAAATTCCCAGTCCTTATCGGGGATAGGGTCTAAATAGACACCTCTTTCAAGGAAGAAACCGCACTGCTCGGCAAGTTCCGGGAGCGGGTTTTGAAGTCCGTCGAAAACCTTTGACAAAAGACCGGGACCTAATTTAACGCTCATAAGTTCTCCTGTAAACTCGGCTTTATCTCCGACCTTAATACCTTCGGTCATTTCATAAATCTGCATACTTGCAATGCCGTTATTTACACGGATAATTTCACCTTTTAATTTCTTATCGTCAACCAGAATAAATCCAACTTCGTTTTTCTTGATTGAGCCGTCTACCTTAACAAAAACAAGGTTGCCGTTTACGCCGGTTACAACTCCGGTTATCTTATTTTCCATTATCTTTCTCCTATAATAAGTAGAATTATCGGTTAATGTTCTCTATTTGTTCTTCAAGCCCTTTTTGAAGTCTTGAAAGTTCCTGTTTCCCCTTTTTTTGATTAAACACGGTTTTTCGCTCCAAAAGTTTGAGTTTTAAAGCATATCCGAAAAGAGAATAATCGTCAAAACTATGCGTTCCGATTAAAGAGTCAAGTTTATCAAATTGAAGTGCTATTAAGGTTTTTTCAGCATTTAAAGGGTTCGTATCCGCCAAAGCGGCAGCGATAACCTTAGATGCTTCGGTATCCCTTTCATAAACCTGATTTGAAGGTTTGCCGAATTTTTTGCTTCTTAAATAGGTGAGTTCGCCTTTGAATACCTTGTAGAACTCCGACCACTCTTTAATAAGCGGACCCGAATCCGAATCAACTGTAAGATTTTTAAGAAGATTATATTTTGATTCGCTTACTTCACCTTTGCAATAGTTTAAAAACTGCTCATATTTAATCGGCATATCGCCCTCAGATTTCAGCATAGGCAAACTTGACATTAAATAAAAATATGAAGCCATAGTTATTCTCCGTTAGAAATTTATTTCCGGAAGGAAAGGACTAAGCATATTTGTTATCTCCTCGTCGGAACAATCAAAATATCCCGACCCGTCTTTCGAGTTAAGACGAAAACCTGTTTTAACCGAGGGAGAAATCTTGATTTCCAAGCCGTTTTTAATCTCGGCGGCAAGTTCACCTTTAAGACCGTCTTCCACGGCAGATACTTCGGCAATATAATCGCCGGGGTTTTCTCCGTTTAATGCAGCCTTAATAAGGGTTGCTAAATTCTCGCCGTTTACCGTATTCTTTATATCGGCTTCGAGTATTTTTTCAAACCTCTTTTTTATAGCATCTTCAAAAAGCAGAACTGCATCTCTTTCGGCCTGCATAGCACCTACTTTTGCACTGTCTTTAAGAATTTCAATTTCGGATTTTGTCTGATTTACGATTTTTTCTTTTTCACTTTTTGCATCGGCAATTATAGTTTCGGCTTTTCTTTTTGCTTCTGCAATAATTTTTTCGGCTTCTTCGTTAGCGGCGTCTATGCCTTCTTTTTTTATAGAGGAAACCAAATCATCAATTCTTAATTCCAAAATTTTGTTCTCCCTTCGCAAATAAAATATTATAAGTAATTATACAACATAATGGCAGAAAATACAAACATTTTCTGCCAAAACACTATATTTTGTTAATAATTCAGTTGTCATTTGCTTTTAAAAGCATTTTTTCTTTCTGTTGCTCTGACATTTTTCAATGTTTCCGCAATGATAGCAAAGTTCGTTTTCGCACATACCTTCTCCGCCGAAAAATGCCGAAATATTATCTATTGTTGTTTTTGCAATGTTTTCGAGTGCATCTTCGGTCAAAAATGCCTGATGGCCGGTTATGAGTACATTCGGCATTGAAATAAGTCTTGCGAGTGTATCATCGTCCATTATATGACCCGAAAAATCATTGAAGAAGACATTTCCCTCTTCCTCATAGACATCAAGACATGCTCCGCCGATTTTTCTGTCCTTTATTCCGTCTATCAGATAATCGGCATCTATCAAGGCACCCCTTGAAGTATTTACGATAATAACTCCCTTTTTCATCTTTTTGATTGCTTCTTCATTTATCATATGCTTCGTTTCGGAAGTCAGCGGACAATGAAGGGAAATTATATCGCTTTGTCTATACAATTCGTCAAGCGTTACATATTCAAAACCGGAATTTTCTTTCGGGAAACGGTCATAGGCTATTGTTCTCATACCAAAGCCACGGCATATATCTCCGAAAACGCAACCGATTTTGCCGGTGCCTATAATTCCTATTGTTTTTCCGTGCAAATCAAAGCCCATAAAACCGTTAAGCGAAAAATTAAATTCCCTTACCCTGTTATATGCCTTGTGCGTTCGCCTTACAAGGGTAAGAAGCAGAGCCATTGCATGTTCTGCTATGGCATACGGAGAATATGCCGGAACATGAACAACATGTATCTTTTTATAGCAGTATTTTACATCTACATTGTTGTATCCGGCACACCTTAGTGCTATGAGTTTTACACCGTATTCATACAGTTTATCAATAACATCTTTATCAACCGTATCGTTGACAAAAATACAAATTGCATCAAATCCCTTAGCAAGGTCAACCGTATCCAGGCAAAGTTTTGCTTCGTAAAACTTAACGGTTATATCTTTATCGGCAATATTCTTTTCAAAACCCGGAATATCATAGGGTTTTGTATCAAAAAATGCAAGTTTCATTAACTCATCTCCTATAAAAAGGTATTTGAGTTATTATAACATAATTTATTAAAAAAATCAAAAAAGTTGATTTTTACATTACTTGACTTTGATTTCATCGGTACGGTAAATAAACTTAACCTGCCCATCCATATCGTCGGAAATACCGGAGAAATTCTTATAATTCTTTGATACATCGGCAGTGGCTTTTATTCTTGTTGCCAAACCTTTAATATCACCGTTTACAAGTTTAATTATTCTGCTGACACCCTCATCATTTAATTTTTTAAGTCCGCCTGAAAGTTTAACAGCCCCATTTTTCAATTCAGATACACCGCCAACCAAAACGGATGTACCGTCTTCCAACTTCAAAACTCCGTTATAAAGTTTTTCACTTCCGAGTTTTAATTCTTCGGTTCCTGCTTTCAACTGATTTGCACCAAGATAAAGTTCTTTGGCTCCGTTCGTCGCCTTTTCAACACCGCCTGTATAATTCAAAAGTCCCGTATAGAACTGATTATAACTGTCAAGAGATGCTTTAAGTGTTGTTACGGAAGCCGCAGCCGTCGGTATGTTGCTTACCTTAGACAGAACCGCAGTTAATACCGCAGAATAATTTTCGATTGTAAGAGTCGGTGTGGTAATACCGGCATTGTTAAGTTGCGATTGTGCCGTAGAAAGCATTGTTTCAAAAACCTGCTTTGCTCCGCCGTTTAATTGAGGATTATTGCTACTAAGTTCATTTAAACCGCCATAAAGTTCAAAAGCACCTGATTTTATATTACCTGCTCCAAAATCTATTTTTTCTGTTCCCTCTTTAAGGGTTTTGCTTCCGTTTGCCAATTCTTTAATACCGTTTACAAGTTCATTTGACTTTGAAAGCAATAAATCAAGCCCGTTATACAGTGCAGAAGAACCGTCAAGTAATTGATTCATTCCGCCCGTAAGGTCATTGACCGAGTTTGCAACATTATCTAAATCATTCAGTTTTGAAGTGTCAAAATTACTGAATAATTCATTTGTAGCCAATGTTATACTCATACCCATTTTAAAGTTTTCAACATCGGCTGTAATCTCAACAAAATCCGGTAACTCAAGTTTATCGCTTGTTATATTCAAATTCTTTTGAAGTCCCGGCAAAGCGATACCTATTACTGCTGTACGATCGCCGTCATTTATAACCTTTCCGTTTGTAACCTCGACATTTCTGAATGTATCATTGTTAAACAGCATTCCCGTAAGCATAACAAAAGGAACATAGATTTTTTCGCTTTTTCCGTCTATATTTACCGTTTCATACTGCTTGTTTTCATAGTCAAATCTTATGGTTACTTTTCCGCTTTTCCCTGCAAGTTTATCGGCGGTTATATTTTTTCCGTCAAGTTTATAAGATACACTCAAATTAACCGGTAATTCCTCGTCTATATTACCGCTATAATATACATCATTTCCTTGAGCATCCCAAACAGTCATATTATTGCTGTCAAGAGTGTACTTTTCATTTCCCTTAACATTTTTTACATTTTTAAGATTGGTTTTATCAGAAATTTTACCCTCGGAAATCGCATTTTTTATCCAATCGCTGACGATAACTTTTTTAACACTGCCGTCGGCTCCTGCCAAAACATAAACCGTTTCATCTTTTGAAATTTTAGTCGGTTTATTATTGTCCTTAACCGATTTGCTCTCTTGCGTGTTGTTTACCTTACTTGTATTATCGGCACTCTGTGCATTTACTGCTATTACTGCACAAACCGAAATAATCATTGCCAAAATAACAGATACTATTTTTAATGATAATTTTTTCATATTGACACACTCCATTTTAATTGCTGATCTTTGTCATACCTATTGTTGTTTTACAAATTATCTTATCAAAAAGCATAAACATAGCAGGAAGGATGAATATTACCAAAAGCATACTAATTACTGCACCTCTTGCCATAAGTATGCACATAGAACTGATTATCTCTATATCCGAATAGATTGCAACACCGAATGTTGCCGAAAACAAACCCATTCCGGAAACAATTATTGAAGGGATTGATGTATATAACGCCGTATATACAGATTTCTTTTTACTGTTTCCGCTCATTCTTTCAGATTTATATCTTGTTGTCATAAGAATAGCATAGTCAACCGTTGCACCAAGTTGAATTGTGCTTATGCAAATAGGTGTAATAAATGCCATACTCTGCCCTAAATAGTGCGGCAACCCCAAATTTATGAAAATTCCGAGTTCTATGACCGAAATCAAAATTATCGGTAAAGATATAGATTTTTCAACAAACAGTATAATTAAGAATATAGCCACTATCGAAATTGTTGTTACGACCGCAAAATCATGGTCGGTTGTTTCAATCATATCTTTCATACAAGGTGCTTCGCCTATAACCATTCCGTTTTTGTCGTAATTCTTTACAATAGAATTTATCGAATTGATTTGATTATTTACATCATCGCTTGCCACTTTATATTCGGAGTTTATCAGTAAAAGTTCCCATTTATTTCCTTTAAGAATAGATTTTATATTATCGGGTATTATCTCTTCGGGAACTCTTGAACCCACGACACTTTCAAGACCTAAAACATATTTAACACCGTCAACTTTTTCTATATCTGAAATCATCTCTTTAACCGTTTTAGGTGAAATGCTGCTGTTTATCAATATCATATGAGTTGATGCAATATCAAAGTCTTCTTTTAATTTTGAATTTGAAATTACATAATTCATTTCTTCCGGCAAACTTTCGCCCATATCATAGTAAACTTCGTCGTTTGCCTGTTTATATCCGTAATATGCCGGTGCTATAAGAATTGCAAAAATTATCAAAAATACAGGAAAAATCTTAATTACCCCGCTCGAAAAACGACTCATATCGGGGATAAGAGGACGATGCTTTGTGTACTGAAGAGGTTTATCAAGGCAAAGAATTAAAGCCGGTAAGACTGTTATACAGCCTATTACACCTAAAACAACTCCTTTTGCCATAACAATTCCTAAATCTTTTCCAAGTGTAAAACTCATAAAACATAAAGCGACAAAACCTGCAACAGTAGTAACGGAACTACCGAGAACACTGGAAAATGTTTCTTTAATAGCCTGTGCCATAGCCTCGTTTTTATCATCCCATTTTTCCCTTTGCTCATTATAACTATTCCAAAGGAATATCGAATAATCCATTGTAACCGCTAATTGTAATACGGCTGAAAGTGCTTTTGTTATAAATGATATTTCCCCCAAAAAATAATTTGTTCCGAGGTTTATCAAAATCATAGCACCGATAGATATTAAGAAAATAAACGGTATAAGCCAACCGTCGAGCAATATAACCATTGCAAAACAAGCAAGTGCTACCGCCAATGCGACATATAAAGGCTCTTCCTTTTCGCAAAGGTCTTTAAGATCTACAACAAGTGCTGTCATACCGGAAACATAGCACTGTTTTCCGCAAATATGCCTTATTTCTTTTACCGCTTTCATAGTTAAATCATCCGATGTGCCTTTATCAAAAAATACCGCCATCATAGTAGAATTTTCCGAATTAAACGCATTATAAATTTCATCGGGTAAAATTTCTTTTGGAATAGATAAATCCGCAAAAGAATCGTACCAAAGAACCGTATCGACATTGTTTATTTTCTCAATTTTTGTCTTTAACTCGCTTATGTCCTTATCGGGCATATCTTCTAAAACTATAAAGGAGAATGCCCCTTTATTAAACTCCTTTAAAAGTTCATTTTGTCCCTTAACCGTTTCCATCTCGCTCGGCAAATATGTAAGCATATCATAATTTACACGGGTCCGTACCATACCTATAACTGACGGAATAAGTAAAATCACCGTTAGTATCAATATCGGTATGCGGGAACGCACAATCCATTTTGAAAATTGCATAGTATTCCTCCTTTTTTTACAGGAATATTATATTTAAAATAGCAATAACTTAAAATATACACTTTTGTACTCGTGTCGTAAATTTAGGCACGGATATAAAAATGACCAAAAAAAGCACGACAAAAATCGTGCTTTTTCAATACCGAATATAAAATTTTAAAGTTGTTCTTGAAGCAAATCTTCTATTTCTTTTGAAAAGTCTTTTCTGATAAGAAAAATCTTTCGTATTTCTTTTGAAAAATCTTCGCTCATTTCGCAGTTAAGCCATTCCATAACAAGACCGAAACAAACACTTTTATAAAAAGTTATAACCGTTTTTTTATCAAGGGAATTAAATTTATCATCCGACAAAACAATGTTTATATAATTACTTACAAAATAATCGCTTACTTCCATGAGATTTCTCTCAAAAACCTCTCGGTTTACAGAACGGTATATATGCATAATAGCCTTTTTGTTATGCGAAGCAAACTCTGTTATTGCATCAAAACATTCTACAATAGATGAAACAGACGGATATTTTTCAATAATTGCTTCTGCCTCTTCTTTAATTATTTCTTCTATCAGCGACGGCAAATCCTGATAATGATAATAAAAAGAATTTCTGTTAATTCCGCATTCTTTTACAATATCTTTAATCGTAATATTTGAAAGCGGCCGTTGTTCTATAAGGGATATGAATGCTTCCTTTATTGCCTTTTTCGTAAAATTTGCCATATAATCATTCTTTCGTAAAAATGAAGTTTTTCATTATGCAATATACCTTTAAAGCGAGAGCAATTATCTACTCTCGCTTTAAAACCTAAAAAAGAGCCGACAATAAGCCGAGTTCTGTCAAGCACGGTTATCTATCTGGGCGTAAAATTGCTCTCACGCTCAAGCCGCTCTTCGTGGCACACCGGGCAGGTGTATAGCCACAGTCAGCGTTGCTCCGAATAGGGTTTACAGGTTTTCCGTGTCTCCACGGAAAACGGTGAGCTCTTACCTCGCCTTTCCACCCTTACCAAAATACTTTGGCGGTATATCTCTGTTGCACTTTCCCTGAGGTTACCCTCGGCGGCCGTTAGCCGTTATTCTGCCCTGCGGGGCTCGGACTTTCCTCACAAACAAAAGTTTGCGCAACCGTGTAGTCGACTCCGATTAAATAATAACATAAAACCTTCTTTGTGTCAAAACAGTTTTTTTAGAATATTATGTTTTGGATATTATTTTTAGGAGTGAGGTTTAATGGAGAAAAGTTTTGACAGATATTTTTTAGCCGCAAACTCTTTTGAGGGTTTCGTTTCGCACTTTTCCGACAGTTACAGTGCTGAAAGCGGTTACAAGACATATATTATCAAAGGCGGTCCGGGTACGGGAAAATCTTCGCTTATGAAATATGTTGCAATAAGGGCAATAGAAAAGGGCTATACCGTTCATTTATGCCACTGTTCTTCCGACCCCGACTCGCTTGACGGAGTAATTATAGACGAGAAAAAAATCGTAATTTTAGACGGTACTGCTCCGCATATTGTAGAGCCCAAATATCCCGGAACCTGCGAAAATATTGTTGACCTCGGCAGATTTTGGGACAGCGAACATTTAAGAAGCAAACGAATAGATATTATAAATGCGACAAATATAAACAAATCTTTCCATAAAACCGTTTCTTTATATCTTTCAATTTGCGGAGAAATAGCAAAAGACAGTCTAAATACCGCTGTTTCGTACACAAAAAGTGAGAAAGTAGCCGATTTAGCGAATAAAACCGCAAGAAAATTCATCAAGGAAAGAAACGGAAAATCAGGCACCGAAACCGTACGGTTTTTGCAGGGAATTACTCCGAAAGGAATTATGAGTTTCCCTAAAACCGTTACCGACAACATCAAAAACATTTTAGTGCTTGAAGATAAATACGGTGCGTTTTCGGGTATTGTTACCGAATATATCAGAAAATATGCCCTCAAAAACGGATACGATATTATCACAATTAAAAATCCGTTCCTGCCGGGCAGACTAATCGACCATATCATTATACCAAGCCTTGATTTTGCGGTAGTTACCGAAAATGATTTCATAAAATTTGAAACAACCTCTAAAAGAATACACTCAAGAAGATTTACCGATTTTTCGGTAAAGCATACCAAAAAGGCAAAACTTTCATTCAACGAAAAGATTAAGAATAAATTCCTGTTTTCTGCGATAGAAAGCCTTAAAAAAGCCAAAAACTCACACGATGTTTTGGAAAAATATTATATCGAAAGCATGGATTTTGAAAGTCTGGAAAAATATACAAAAGAGTTTTGCGAGGAAATACTGAAATAAAAGGGCAAAATATCCTCGGTGATTTTTTTGCTTAATAAAAGACTTATTGAAAACATTAAAAAGGTATTTGTCGGTATTAGTATAGGTATTATAAACGGGTTATTCGGTGCAGGTGGCGGAATGATTGCCGTGCCTCTTTTAAAGCATTCAGGTTTAGACCAAAATTCTGCACATCGCAATGCAATAGCCGTAATATTGCCCTTGACCGTACTTTCTGCGTTTTTATATTTATCCAAAGGCTTTGTGAACATTAAGGACACTTTAATTTTTATGCCTACCGGTTTAATCGGTGCATTCATAGGCAGTAGAATATTAAGTAAAATATCGCCGAAAATTCTTAAAGGTATTTTCGGCGGTTTTATGATTTATGCAGGTATAAACCTGCTTAAATCTTGAATATCCTCGCCCTGTTTGCAGGGCTCTTTTCGGGAATACTCGGCAGTATGGGACTTGGTGGCGGAACAGTCCTTATTATTTATTTGTCATTCTTTGAAAACAAGGGACAGTTTTCAAACCAAGGTATAAATTTGATTTTCTTTATCCCTATTGCCCTGTTTTCGGTAATACTCTACTCGGTTAAAAAGCAAATAAAATACAAACTGATAATTCCGATAATTTTAGGCGGTATCTTGGGAATATTTATAGGTGTTTCCCTCGCAGAAATGACGGGAGCCAAACTCCTTGCAAAACTGTTCGGGCTTTTTCTGTGTATTTTAGGCATAAAAGAAATCATATCTCTCCTCATAACAAATAAATGACTTGAAAAAGGTTTTAGTCCGTGATATAATTAACAATAATATTTTCGTTTAAGGGAGAAGGACTATGGATAGAGTTCCGCTTACCGAAAAGCAACAATCGGTTTATCAGTTTTTAGTCAAAAAACTCTCAGACGGTATTCCGCCGAGCGTAAGGGAAATTTGTGAGGCTACGGGTATAAAGTCTACCTCAACGGTTCACGGAATACTGAATATTCTTGAGGAAAACGGCTATATAAGTAGGGACCCTAAATTTTCAAGAGCCATCAGAATTGAAAATGATTTTAATGCTTCTTTTGTCCCGCTTGTAGGTCGGGTTACTGCCGGTAAACCGATTTTAGCAATAGAGGAAATAGAGGACTATATCCCCTATCCTACCAAAACTGCCGAAGGGCTCTTCGCTTTAAGAGTTTCGGGGCTTAGTATGAAAAACATCGGTATTTTAGACGGCGACATTGTTATTGCCGATAAAAATAAGCCTTGCAAAAGCGGAGATATTATTATCGGTATGGACGGCGACAGTGCTACTGTCAAGCGTCTGTTAATCAAGGACGGACAGGTGATTTTTATGCCTGAAAACCCTGATTTTGAGCCTATATATCCCGAAAAACCTTCGGTTTTAGGCAAGGTTATCGGCTGCCACAGAAAGTATTCATAATGGTAAATATGCAAAAATTTGTAGAAATATTTACCGACGGTGCTTGTTCCGGCAATCCGGGACCCGGTGGATGGGGTGCAATTCTTCGCTTCGGAAACCGTGAAAAAGAAATTTCAGGCGGCGAGATAAACACTACCAACAACCGTATGGAACTCACTGCTTGTATAAAAGCCCTTGAAGCACTCAAAGAGCCTTGCACAGTTACCCTTACAACCGACTCAAAATATGTTGCCGACGGAATTAACAACGGCTGGGCAATATCGTGGAGAGCCAACAATTGGCGAAAGTCCGATAAAAAACCTGCCCTTAACCCCGATTTATGGGAAAATCTTTTAAATCTTCTAAAAAAACACGATGTAACGATTAAATGGGTTAAAGGACATGCAGGTCATCCCGAAAATGAACGCTGCGATGCTCTTGCAGTAGCATTTTATAAAGATTTAAAGGGACAAAAAGATGAATAGACAAAAGCATATTAAAATAATAGTTTTTTCGGCAATAATTGCCGCAGCCTATGCCGCTCTTACTTATTTGAGTGCATTTTTCGGTCTTGCTTACGGAAGTGTTCAGTTCAGAGTTTCGGAAGTTTTAACCGTTCTGCCGTGTTTCACCCCCTATGCAATACCCGGACTTACAATAGGTTGTATTCTCGGAAATATTGCTTCTTTCAACCCTATTGATATGATTATAGGAACATCGGCAACTCTGATTGCCTCAATAATTACATATTTATGCAGAAAAATCAAACTCTTCGGAATACCGTTTTTATCGCTTTTAGCACCTGTTATCTGCAATGCGGTTATCGTAGGTTATGAAATTTCTTTTATCTTTGAAAATACCCCTTCTGCATTTTTTATAAATGCTTTATGGGTTGGTTTAGGCGAAATAGTCATCTGCCTTGGTCTTGGAATTCCTTTTTATATTTTGCTTAATAAACAAAGTTCGATTTTTGACCCTTTAAAATAA
>DFHZ01000122.1:0-224 GCA_002371985.1 Ruminococcaceae bacterium UBA3710
GCAGGAGTAGGTGCCAATGATAAATCGACAATACCGAAAGGAATACCGAGTCGCTTTGAAGCAACATTTCCGACAAGTTGCCCCATACGGGTGATTTTAAATGCAGTTTTCTTTATTATTTCGGCAATCTCACCCATATCGCCGTTCGGGCATTTCTTAATTGCCGACTGAACAACACCGGGTCCCGACACACCTACATGTATAACACAATCGGGCTCACCGAT
>DFHZ01000122.1:283-8934 GCA_002371985.1 Ruminococcaceae bacterium UBA3710
GGAATGCACCCGCCATAAACGGATTATCCTCGGGGGCATTGCATAAAACTACAAGTTTGGCAGGACCTATACAGTTATTATCTTTTGTAAGTTCTGCCGATTCCCTTACAACCTCGCCCATAAGTTTTACGGCATCCATATTTATTCCCGATTTTGTAGAGCCTATATTAACAGACGCACATATTTTTGATGTTTGCTTTAGAGCCTTCGGAATTGAATTTATGAGTTCTAAATCCCCTGCCGAAAAGCCTTTATGCACAAGTGCCGAAAAACCGCCGATAAAATTAACTCCCGTATCATCCGCTGCCTTTTGCAGTACCTTTGCGTATTTTACAGGGTCTCCGCCCGATACCGCAACAAGCATTGATATTGGCGTAACCGATATACGCTTGTTTATAATCGGGACGCCGTATTCCGCTTCAATATTACATACGGTTTCAACGAAATTTCCGGCCTTCTTAATTATTTTATCGTAAATCTTACGGCAGGATTTATCTATATCGGAATCGGCACAATCAAGCAAAGAGATACCCATTGTAACGGTTCTGATGTCGAGATTTTCCTGCTCAATCATATTTACGGTTTCAATTATATCACTAAGATTAAGCATTTTCCTACCTCTTAAATTCTGTGCATAGAATTAAAAACTTCTTCACGCATAACCCGAATATCGAGCCCCGATTCTTTTGAAAGGTTTTTAAAATCTTCGGTAAGGTCTTTCAAAGAATTGTTCTCGTCGCTCATCTCGGTAAGCATTACCATTACGAAAACGTCCTTTAAAACGGACTGCGTAATATCAATAATATTTGCGTTTCTTTTTGCACATACAGCACTAACCTTCGCGGTAATACCTACGCTGTCTTTGCCTATTACGGAAATAACGGTTTTCAAAATCAACAGTCTCCTTTTTTATAACAACAAAAAATATCCATTATAACTTTTACTACAAGCGAACAAAAAAGTGCCGAGCCGGAAGATATAAAAAACGGTTTATAGAAAAATCCGGCTATAAGCATTATAAGACCTGCAAACAGGCAACAAAATGATACTCTTTTCAGATAAGTATAGTTTTTATCGGTCAGTATTTTCCCGACAATAATGTTTTTAAGAAAACTTTTAAGAGAAAAAAGTGCAACAACTGCGAAGGGAACACAAGGGTAACAAGAAAGCATTGTAACAGTTGCAAGGTCGGCCGGTCTTGCTTTCTTTTCGACATACCATGTAGTCGCAAACGGCAAAGCAATGACAAACACAACCAACGCAAACATCATAATATATGTTATAGCAAGTGTCAGTTTGGCACTCTTTTTATAATCTTTCATTCGGCTACGCCTCCTAACCGATTTATTATACCATATTTTTGCTGATTTTCAAGTATTGACTTACTATCGATAAGAACAAAATGCCTGAAGAAGGGCTAAATTCGGCTTTTTAGGCTTTTATCTTTACCGTCAACAAGTCTTTATATGTCGGTGAATGTCGCAAATAAATGAACTAACATAAACCCCGGTGAAATGAAAATCACCAAAATACGAGTAGAAAGGAGCCCGATATGGACGATAAAAACGAAGAGCTGAAAAAAGAAATGTCGGCTATTCTGAATGAAAAGTTACCAATGCCGGAAGTTACATCGCTTATAGATGAAGGATTTAAGATTAAAAATCCAAAAAGAAGAACGGCAGTTATGATAGCACTATATAAAAAAGCCGTTTCAGGCGACCTTTCTGCTATCAAAGAACTACGAAGTATAGTTTCGGGCAATACGCCCGAAAAGGATGCAAAGGCGGTGAAAATAATTGAAGACATCTGAATTCCGAATTTCTGAAATAGTCGGAAACGGCTACAACGATTTTTGGAACTCAAAAAAGCGGTACAGGGTTTTAAAAGGCGGAAAAGCATCAAAGAAAAGCACCACTACGGCACTTAATATGATTTTCCGTCTTATGAAATACAAAAACAGTAATCTTCTTGTTGTGCGCCAAGTTATGAACACCCACCGCGACAGTACCTTTGCTCAACTTCTTTGGGCACAGGAAAGGCTTAATGTCAAAGAATTTTGGCATAATACAGTTTCACCGATGGAAATGACCTACTTACCTACAGGACAAAAAATTCTCTTTCGTGGATTTGATGATGTTTTAAAACTTGCCTCGACCACCGTTTCAAAGGGTTATCTCAACTTTGTTTGGATAGAAGAAGCCTTTGAAATAGCAAAAGAAGAAGACTTTTTGAAACTTGATTTATCGGTACCGAGAGGAAAGGTTCCTGACGGTCTGTTCAAGCAAACAACTATCACATTTAACCCTTGGAGTGAAACTCACTGGTTGAAAAAACGGTTCTTTGATACCAAACATCCAAACTGCGACACATTCACAACAAACTACAAAATCAACGAATTTCTTGATAAAACCGACATAGAAGTTTTTGAAGAAATGAAAAAAAATAACCGACGAAAGTATGATGTTGCAGGACTTGGAAATTGGGGCATTTCTGAGGGTCTTGTTTATGAAAATTTTGAAACCGGTATACCGGAAATCAAAGACCCTGACAACTGGAAAAACTTTTTCGGACTTGACTACGGCTATTCTAATGACCCTACTGCATTTATCGCAATTAAGGTAAACCCTATCCAAAAAATTATTTATGTTTTTGATGAGTTCTATAAGAAGAGAATGCTAAACTGCGATATTGCCGAAGAAATCATTAAAAGAGGTTATGCCAAGGAACGAATAAGAGCGGACTGTGCCGAGCCTAAATCCAACGACGATTTAAAAAGGCTCGGAATTTCAAGAATTGTCCCTTCAATTAAAGGGCGGGACAGTATACTTAACGGTATTGCCAATATTTGCGAATACAAAATCTTAGTAAACCCGTCTTGTGTCAATACCATTCGTGAACTCTCGACCTATGTATACGACGAAAAGCGAAATGAGAACGGGCAAAGAATGCCAAAAGATTGCGACAACCATCTTTGTGATGCTATGCGGTATGCCTTTTGTGATGTTCGCTTTTTTAAACCTCAAGGTATAAATAACAACCTTGAAAAAACCAAAATAAGTAAAATCAATTCATTAGGAGATTGGAGCATATGAACTTAACAATTTATGTTTTAACGCTTTTTTGGGCATTTATTTGCGGATTTTTATTAGGCTTTTCATTCCCGTATCAAAAAAAGTTTCCCATAGCCCACGAAAAAACCGAGAAAGAAAAATATCGGGATGATTTTTCGGTTATCAACGAAGAATACCGAAATTTTTTAAACTATGACGGTACAAAGCAACAATAAGGAGAAAAAAATGGAAGAAAACAAAACACCCGAAGTTACAGAAACGGCTGAAATCATCGGAGCAGATGAAAGACTTAAGGCTTTAGCCGAAAAAAGCGGAAAATCGGTAGAGGAACTTCTGACTGATTTAGAAGAAAAACAAACCGCTCTTGATGCAAACACTGCCGTAACAAATCAAAGTGTAGGTCCGCAAAGCAAGAACACTCAAGAATTTTTTGACCCGGCAGGTACCGAGTTTTTAAAAGGACTATGGGGCAAATAAGAAAAGGAGAAAAATAAATGTCAATAAATTCAATAGAAAACGCAACAAGATATTCAGAAGAACTCGATAAAGTCTTCGAGCAAAAAAGTGCAACCGGTTTTTTTGCCGACAATGCACTTAAAACAAAATTTGTAGGAGCAAAGACCGTTATCATTCCCGATGTTGATTTTCAGGGTCTTGCCGATTATGACCGTGATACAGGCTTTACAAAGGGTGCTATCACGGTAAGCAACACATCATACAATATGTCTATGGACCGTGCCCGTTCTTTACAGATTGACCGTGAAGATATGGACGAAACAGGCATTGCAAACCTTGCAGGAAAAATTTTAGGCGAATATGTAAGGACAAAGGTTGTTCCTGAATGCGATTCCTATGTTCTTTCAAAACTTGCCGGTCTTGCCGCTACAAGAGCAAATCTCATAGACGGCGATGTTTCAAAGCCTTACGAAACACTTTGCAATCTTATAAACGAAGTTCAAAGTGTTGTCGGCTACGACGAGGAATTAGTAGCATTCATTGATAGTTCTATGTATGCTGCACTCTCTAACAGCAACGAGATTTCCCGCCTTATAAATGTTTCCGACTTTAAGCAGGGAGATGTAACACTCAAGGTTAAATCAATTAACGGTGTATCTTTAATTCCGGTTGTATCGGAAAGAATGAAAACCGCTTACACATTCAACAACACAACTGCCGGAGGTTTCACTCCCCTTTCAAGTGCAAGAGAAATCTATATGCTCGTTTGTCCGAAGTCGGGTGCTCACCTTGTAAAGAAAACCGAGCAGATGAGAATTTTCACACCTGAACAAAACATTGATGCCGATGCTTACAAGTTCGATTACAGAATTTACTACGATGTATTTGTAAAGAAGAGCGGTCTTGATGCAATCTGGGCTTGGTTATCTCCGTCTATCAACATCTCGGTTCACCCCGAAAATAAGAGCGTAACTAAGGGAGAAATCAGCGGTTCGCTTTCTGTTACCGCAACAAGCAACGGAGAACTTACATACCAGTGGTATTCTTGCACCGATACTAACGGCAACAATGCCGTAAAGATTGCAGGTGCTTCAAGCAATTCTTTCACAATTCCTACAACCCTTGAAGAAGGCGAATACTTCTATTTTGCTAAAATTACCGTTGACGGTATTGCTTCTGTAAAATCAAATGTTGCAACCGTTACAGTAGACGGCGAATAAATTTAAAAAATTCTACTTCTGCCCTGAGGGATTTCCCTCGGGGTAGTTTTAAAGGAGGAAAAAAATGATAAATCTTAATCCCGTTGCTATTTTTGATGAGTACAAAAAAGGAATAAATTTTAAAAGTCAAATCGGTAACAAAGGTTTATTTGAGCAGACCGACATAAACGAAAGATTTTATGCCGGAGATCAATGGTACGGAGCAAATTGCGGTAATAAAAGACCTCTTGTAAGGCATAATGTTATTAAGAGAATAGGCGAATACAAACTTTCTCAAATACTTGATTTTACACCCGAAATAAAGTATGGAGTTGACGGCATTTCAAGACCTGTCTCAAAATCAAAAACAGGGCTTAAAAAAAGAATGTCGGGTTTCAGATATGTCGGCACGGCAGGAAATGACGAAATAAATGCCTTAACCGATGCCCTCGACAAATATGCACTTGTAACGGCAAAAAGAACAGGGCTTAAAAATCTTTGTGCCAAAGCACTTAAAGACGCCTACATTTCAGGGACCGGAATTATCTATACATATTGGGACAGTAATTTACAAACAGGACTTAATATTAAATCCGTTCCTATTATGGGGGATATAAAATGCGAAGTTTTAAGCGTTAAAAATGTCTACTTTGCAAACCCTTACGAACAGGATATTGAAAATCAGCCGTATATTATTATTGCCTCAATAAGAGATTTTGATGATGTATACGCAGAAGCCGAAAAATACGGTGCCGATGAATTCAGTTTAAAGAGTTTGAAAAGCGAAGAAGAAAAAGTTTTAGTGCTTACAAAACTATTTAAAGAAAAAGACGAATCAGGAAGCGAAACGGTTTTCTGCACCAAAACAACCGAAAACGCAGTTATAAGACCGAAATTCAACACAAAACTCAGACGCTTTCCCCTATCCGTATTTCGTTTTGAAGAGCGAAACAATATGGTTTACGGAGAAAGTGAAATCACCTATCTTATACCAAATCAAATTGCCATAAACCGTATGGTTACCGCAAATGTATGGTCGGCAGTTACTATGGGAATGCCGATGATGATTGTAAACGGCGATACTGTTACCGCAGACATCACCAACGAACCGGGTCAGATTATTAAAGTTTTCGGAACAAACGAAGATATAAACGGTGCCATAAAATACATTACTCCGCCTGACACCGCTTCAAACTTTGAAAAAGGTGTTAATGCACTTATTGAAAACACTCTGACACAAAACGGTGCTAACGAGGTTGCTTTGGGCGACAGTAAAGCGGATAATATGGGTGCTCTTAACATTATGAGGAATGCGGCTACAATGCCACTTAATCTTATTAAAGCAAGATACTTTGATTTTCTTGAAAGCATCGCCCTTATATGGTCTGATTTCTGGATTACGCAATACGGCAGCAGAAAAATCAAAATCTGCGACGAATCGGGCACATGGTACCTTCCGTTCAATGCACAACGCTACAAAGATTTATATTTTATCTGCTCTGTTGACTCTATTAAGAAACCGGAGTTTACTGCAAGCGACAGCATAAACCTTTTAAATACTCTGCTTGAAAAGGGTGTTATTACTAAAAAAGAGTATTTTGAGCGTTTGCCGAGCGGTCTTATTAAAGACTGCGAGAAACTGTATTATGAGGAAAATGAGAAAGGGGATAAACTATGACAGGATATAATATTTTTGAATCGGCTTTATTAAAACTTGGTTATCACGATTCAAAAGGCACAGTAGAACAAGCCGTTCCTTTTAAAAAGATAGCCCTTGATGCCATAAACGAATTTTCGTTTGATTTATGCCACAGTTCTCCTATTAAAACTCTGTTTGATAATATTGATTTAGACAAACAGGCTGTTTCGGTTATTTCTTACGGCGTTGCTATGGTTATTTCGCTTTATAATCATGACACCGAAAAAAATATGATTATGACTGCAATTTTTAATGCCCGAAGAGCGGCTTATCTTTCGGAAAACAAGAGAATTAAAGATGTTTTGCCCGAAGTATATGGGGTGTGATACAGTATGAAATATCCAAGAATGAAAAAAACTTCGATAGAGAGTAAAACCATCCGATTTTCGGGCGGAATAACAAGCGGTGCGGAAAAAAGTACCATTCTTGACGACCATTTATCAGACGGTATTAATGTTTTAAGCCAAAAAGGCATTTTGAAAACAAGAAAAGGAATTACTCCTAAACTAAACACCGTAATAGGAAATTACGGCGACAATAAAACGATTAAAAAAGACCTGACAATTACCGAAGCGGAAATGTTCAGATACGGTATGAAGCATAAAATTGCATATACCGTTTGCGGTACCGATGACGACGAATATATAAATGTTTATTTGTTTTTACAAAACGGAACATTTGAGAGTCTTAATTCCATTCATTTAACCTACACGGACGATAAGTATTATAAGTTTGTAAATGCCTTTTTCATCGCAGGCAAAAAAACATACGGCAGCGGAATATATGTATTTGTAACCCGAAGTTGCTACTACAATTATTCAGAGCATTATATTTATGAGATATATGAGTATGATACGGATATTCCCGGCTACAGAAAACTCGAAAACTCAGATTTTTACACACCTGTTATTTATATAAACGGCAGAGGCTCCGAATACGAAAAAGCAAGGCAATCAGGCTCTGTATTTTCAGGCTCGCCTGCTTGCCCCGAAGAAATAAACCTTTTAGGCGGTAGGTTTTGTGCTTACTTTTCTTCGGACGGTGTATCTGCAACCTATAACCTACCTGTATCGGGACTTGATTTCGGAAGAGAAGTAATCTGCCGAATATATAGCCATACAAACGCTTATACAGAGTGGTATATTCCCACAAATGCGTTTGAGGCAACTGTAAATTTTAACGGAGAACAGGTAACATTAAGTTGCGACAGAACTTCGGGGCTCTTCTCATTTTACAAAAGCGGTGAGCCTTACAGTATACCCAAAACAAGAATACTCGACGGAAACAATATATGCTTTATCGCCGTAAAACAACTATTAAAAAGCAAAGAGATGATAATCGGCTCAAAGGGTGTTAAGGCATTTGATTCGGGATTTTATGTTTACGGAAATTTAGAGAATAAAAACGAAATCTATGCTTGCAAATATGAAACTCCGCTGTATTTTCCCGAAACTATGAAAACAACCGTCGGCAACTCGACAGACGAAGTTATTTCGCTCAGAAGTTATAAAAACAGTCTGATAGCATTTAAGACAGAGGGTGTATTCAAGATAAGTTCGGCGGGAGAAGCAGGAAAACTATCATATATCTCGCCTATCGGAGTTACTACAGACTTTTCAAAACCGACCCGACTTTCCTGCTCTGCCATTGCATTAGGATACGGTCCAACATCGGAAAATACTATTTGTGAATGTAACGAAAGACTTGTTTGGATGAATAACAAAAAAGTATATTCGTTTGGAAAATCTGGGGATATAAAAGAAATGTCCGAGCCTGTAAACAGTATCCTTTCTTCCTTTACAAGCGAAGAAATCAAGGGTGCATTTGCGGTAAATTCTGAGGGGTTATACTACCTGTTTTTCGACAGAAAAGCATTAGTTATGAACTATCAGACCGAGGCTTTCGGAATAGATACAAAGTATACTTCTTCTCCGCAGAACAACAAAAACATCTCTTGGTTTTACCTCAAATTTCCCGAAGAAATCGGTTATGTATCTTCATTCCGCACGGCTAATGATATGTTTTTAATCTGCAAAGACAATAATAATACCATAAATTATCTCTGTACTTTGAGCGGTGAAAAAGATATAATAATAAACAGTTCTAACCCGACCGAAATCTCAGAAGAAAAACCGATAGAATATAAGGCAAATACAAAAACATTTGATTTTGACATTCAAAAGCCGAAAAATATAATATCTTTAAATCTTCAAATGTCGGGTAACT
>DFHZ01000189.1 GCA_002371985.1 Ruminococcaceae bacterium UBA3710
ATAATACATATAGCGGTTCTACAGTGGAAACAGCTGTAAATAATTACTATACGAACAATATCTCAGCAGATGCAAAGGCAGCGGTCAACGGAAACGGTATGTTCTTGCTTACAACGGCTCAGGCAAACGCAATGACAACAGATCAAAGGAAATGCGCTCAGGCATCCGGGGCTAGCGCCAACATCTGGTGGCTCTGCTCGGCCGGAAAAATGGTAGATCGTGCGGCGTGCGTGGCCGGCGGGAGCGGGTACATTGACGCCTCTTTTAGTTATGTCCACCATGTGTATGGCGTTCGCCCTGCATTAAAACTTGATTTAAGCAAGGCTTGGTTTGATAAAGCAACAAACACCTTTACTCTTTCCGCTCCTCATGAGCACGATTTTGTATATTCAGCAAACGGTGCGACTATTACGGCAACCTGCTCTGCAGAGGGCTGTACACTGACTGACGGCAAGGTAACACTGACGATTGTGAAGCCCACACTGACCACCTACGGTGGTGCAGGAAAAGCAACGGCGACACTGACCGGACTTGATGTTTTCAACACCGCAACCGGGCTGAATATTGCTGTAACAGATATTAAATATTATATAGCAGAAGAACTTATACCGGGCTACAAAAAATTGGCAGATGAGCTTGATAAGGCACCGACAGATGTAGGTGATTATTTTGCGGGTCTGACACTCAGCGATGTCAAAAATGGCGAAAATAAAACCGGCGACATCAGAGTTACAGTTTTCTACACCATAGATAAAGCACCCGGAGAAGAAGCAACACTAAATGATGATTACCTTTATTGCGACCCCAACGCAGTTACTATTGAAGGTGTTAAAGGTCAGGAATATATCATTGTTCCAAAGGGAAAAGAGATTACCGAAAAAGATTGGGAAAATTCCGTAAAACCTGATCCTGAAAGAGATGACTGTGTGTTCTTCGGTGATCTTAAAGCCGCTACGGAGTATGAAATATATGCTCGTGTTGCTGAAAACAAAACTAACTATGCAGGTATTCCTAAAAAGATAGATTTCTGCACCTCTCTTGAAAGTGTTGGCGCCTATTACGACAGTACACTTGTAGGAGTAACTGTTGAAATAGAACCTGACCCCGAGGTTAGTGGACTTATATATAAGTGGTATCAGAATGATATTACGGTTGACGAGGAAGAATGCCAACATGACAATTTAACTGAAATCAGCGGTGTAACCGGTAAAACCTATACATTCCGAGAAGAAGATGTTGATAAATATATCACCGTTAAAATCTTCCTTGGCGATAATGAAGTAGGCGAATTTACTACCATGGATCCTGTTTCTTCAAAGGCTATCGTAATTTTTGACAGTATGGGCGGCAGTGATGTTGATGTAATAAATGGAGTTAAATATAACTCAAAGATTACAAAACCAGAAGACCCTACAAAGGAAGGCTATGTATTTGAAGGCTGGTATTGGGAAGAAGAGTTTTACACAAAGTTTGACTTTGATAAAGATACTATAACCTGGAACGAAACTACCCTTTATGCTAAGTGGGAACCAATTGCCTATAATATTGTATCGGTTGACGGTCTTTCGGGCAAAGGTAAAGACCAGTGGACAAAGGGCGGCAAGGCAGGCGTTGTCATTACCGTTAAAAACAACGGAAATGAAGATAGTTTTGACCACTTTACAGGTGTTAAGCTTGACGGCAAAGAACTTGTAAAAGACAAAGATTACACGGTTAAAAAAGGCAGTACCATTGTTACACTTGCACCTGAGACACTCGAAAAGTTAAGTGTGGGCGAACACACCGTTACAGTTCTTTTCGATAATGGCGAAGTAAACACCGCTCTTACTATTTTGGAGCCGGGAAAAGAAAGCACCCCATCCGGCACATCTCCAAAAACTGAGGACAACAGCAACTTGGTATGGTGGTTTGGCTTGATGGCTCTCTCCCTGTTGGGAATTACTGCTATGTTCTTTTACGGCAGAAAGAAAAGAACATTTTACAGATAATCTATAAACAAAAAATTAAACTCCGAGTTTCCGCTTATGCGAAGGCTCGGAGTTTTTATGTATGCAGTACACAAAAACGGCGATTGGTATAAAAAATACATAGAAATTTATTATATTTGCATAAAAAATATTAAGAAAACAAATATTTCTTGACAAAAAATACAAGGGTTGATAAAATAATGATATACAGACTATCAAAAATATAGGCTGTCTATCATTTTTTTCAAAAGGAATGGAAACATTGTCTATCAAGGATATAAAAAAAGATTATGTTATAAATACGGCGATAGAGTTATTTTTAGATAATCCGATAGCAAACATAACCGTAAAAGATATTGCAAAAGCAAGTTCGCTCGGCGAGGCGACGATATACAGATATTTTTCAACTAAAGCGGAACTTGTTAGTGCTTGTGCTTTAAAACTTCAAGCCGAGACGGAAGATATGTTTATCGAGCGGAAAGAGCAATTTTCAAGCGGTTATGAGGCATTAGAGCGGTTTTACTATATGTTTCTTGAAACCTTTAAGAAAAACGCAAGGCTATACTATTTTTTGAGTGAGTTTGACGCATATTGCATAAACAATAAGATAGAAAATCAGACTGAATATGCCGACAATATGGATAAATTCAAGGAATACTATATAGAAAAATACAAAACGGGACTTATAGATAAGAGCGTTAAAAAATCGGAAAACATAGAAATGTTTTACTATGCGACTACACATGCGATTTTATCGCTTTGCAAAAAACTTTCGGCAAATCACAGCGTTCTTCGTCAGGATAAGGGCATAGACAAATGTGCCGAGATAGAAATGCTTATAAAAACAGTATTATTTTCGTTAAAAGCCACAGTCTGAGGTGGTTTGAGGTATAAAAATTTTAACAAGGAGGGAAATATTATTTCAGACATAATATTTCATAGCACAATGAAAAGACTTACCAAAAAGCAAATGACTATTTTTTCAATCGGACAACTCGGTTGGTCGATGCTGAGCGGTCTTATCAATGCTTGGCTCGTAACATTCTATCTTCCGACGCAGGGAGATATCAAAGCCGGTGCAACGCAGTTTATTAAACCGGGACTTGTAGTAATGGGATTTTTAACCATTTTAGGGCTTATAACTGCATTAAGCCGAGTTTTTGATGCGGTAACCGACCCGTTAATCGCAAATTTAAGCGACCGAAGCCAAAACCGCAAGGGCAGAAGAATTCCCTTTATGCAAAAGGCCGCAATTCCGCTGTCTGTTGTAACGGTACTTTTGTTCTGGGCACCAAAGAACTATATCAGCGGAATAAATGTTGCGTGGATTTCGGTATTTATCCTGCTTTTCTATCTCTTTATGACTATGTACTGCACTCCGTATAATGCACTTATTTCGGAATTCGGTAAAACTCAGGACGACAGAATGTATATTTCAACCGCAATTTCGCTTACATTCTTTGCAGGTACTCTTATTGCCTACACCCCGTTTGTTTTCTCCGGAATGTTAAGAAACGCCGTAGGTTACAGTTTAAGTTATCGCATTTGTTTTATAGTAATTGCAGTTATTGCATGTATCGCAATGCTAATTCCTACATTCTTCCTCAATGAAAAAGAGTTTGTAGATACAAAACCGTCAAATTCTAATATGTTTAAATCTTTGGCTTCAACATTCAAGAACAAAGATTTCCGTGTTTTTGTATGCTCGGATATTATGTACTGGATCAGTATGACACTCTTCCAGACAGGCTTACCCTTCTTTGTTAAAGTATCAATGAACCTTGACGAAAGTTACACAATGATATTTATGGGCGGAATGACTGTACTTTCTGCGGTATTTTATCCGTTCGTATCGGGTCTTGTACGCAAATTCGGCAAGAAGAGTTTGACAATCTGCGGATTTTTGGGTCTTGCTCTTGCATACCTTATAACCGCTATGATAAACTTTATCGACCTGCCGGGAATGCTTTATGGCATAGTAATTTGCGTAATTGCCGCTTTCCCGATGGCTCTTCTCGGTATTATACCGCAGTCAATAGTTGCCGATGTTTCGGAGGCAGACGGAATTATTACCGGAGAAAACAGAGAGGGAATGTTCTTTGCCGCCCGTACATTTGCTATGAAGTGGGGACAGTCTATTGCCATGCTCGTATTCACCTCTTTGGCAATCATCGGAACCTCGCAAAATAAATCGGCAAATGAAATTACGGCATCTCCTTTAGGACTTACCATAATCGCATTTGTTGCACTTGCATTTTGCTTGATTGGTGCTATT
>DFHZ01000161.1:0-3641 GCA_002371985.1 Ruminococcaceae bacterium UBA3710
CGGCATTATCCGCATCAGGTTATAGGTCGAAGCATAGCCGCAAACGGCAACTCCCTCTCAGCCTAACTTAATTAAGCTCCCTTATTTTCACTGTCTATATTATTATAGCACAGCTTAAAGATTTGTCAATATTTTATCAGTCATCAAACAAATCAGTATCAACGGAAAATCCGCTGTTTGACAGTTCGTCATCCGCTTCAAATATTGTTTTTGCCTTTTCTATTTCCTTTATATCGGGTATGCCGTCATACTCGTCTTCTTCCGTATCAAGCGAAAAGTCAAACTCAGACTCGGCAATATCGTCCTTATGCCATTTATTTATTAACAATTCCCCTTCGGGATAATATGTGTTACTCGGATGTCTCTTAATAAATACTAAAGCCGATAAATAGTAAATAAGAAAGACAAACAAAGAAGCGAGCGTTATATATGCACCGAGTTTAAGACCGGGTGTATTGTAGGTAAATCTGATAGTGCTCTCCCCTGACGGTACTGCAACCGCCATAAAGCCTTTATTTACTTCTTCTATCTCTACAGACTCGCCGTTGACAGTAGCCGTAAACCCTTCATCATAAGGAACGCTGAAGAACACAAGAGACCGGCTTTTTCGACTTACTTTCGCCGTAAAGCCGTCATTATCAATTTCAAATGATTTAGCAGCGGTATTTCTTAATTTTTCTGCATCAAATTTCATAGCATCATTTGACATAGAAAGCGAAATCTTATCGTCTTCTTCAAAAGATTTTATATCTTGCAGGTTTTTAAGGCAATCTTTATACTTCTTTATCTGGTTTTCATTAAGCAAAACCGCCTTTAGCATCATTCGGCTTCTTTGGTTACCTGAATAATTCTTTAAATACTCTTCGGTTACATAGTATTCATAAGAAACCCCGTAAGGAACATAGTTTTCATTCTCGTAAACATAATATCCGCCCGATGTTTTCTTATATTTAAAGCCGGGGATTTTAGGCTCGTCATTCTCGTCCAAAAAACTTTCCCCGTCTGTTCGGTTTAAGAGATACTTCACCGACAAAAGCGACCTTATTGCAGGTAAATCTTCTTCCGGTCTGCTTGCAACGGTTCTCTCAACCCCCAAATACTTATAAAATTCGGTTATAGACGCAGGAACTACCGAATGAAAGGCATTTATACTTTGGAAACCTAAATACATTCCCGTATTATCAATACCGTCGTAAGTATCTATTCTGAAATTGTTACCGTCTTCAAGGTAAACATCACCCTCAATAAGGTCTTCTATCATAGTACCCTTTATATCGTATGAATGAGACCTACCGCAGGCGATGAAAAAACTTGAATAAATAACCGATATTATAACGACGCAGACAGTAGACACTTTAAAGAAATTCTTTCGGTTGTCTTTTCTGATTTTAAGCAACAAGAATAATATAAGCAGTGATACTAAAGCAATTAAAACTTCTACCCAAAATCTCATTACATAGGTATAGTCATCACTCTGCGAATAAAGACCGTATATTATCTTGCCGTCTGAATTCTTTTGCGGAAACAGTCCTATAACAAGTGCAAATGCAAGTGTAACGCCGAGCGTCCATCTATATCCGCTTGAAAAATCAACTGATTTATCCTCTAAAAGTTGTGCCGAAGACAGACACATAATTAAAATCGGCATATAAAACCATCTTGCATAGTATGCAGAGTTAAATGCACTAAAGGAACTGTTTAAAAAAGGAATAAGGCTCATAAATATACAAATACCGATTAGTCTTTTAAGCCAAGAGCCTTTTTTATGGATAAAGAGTGTAAACACCCCACTCATACCAAAAACAGGCAGCCATCCGCCAAGCGATGACCATTTAACCTCAGCACCGGGGAAGAATACGGGTCTTGCAGGAAGGTCAGGCGGAAAGAAGAAACACTCGATAATATTCAAATATATTTGTTCCTTGCCGTAAGTAATGGCATTCCAGCCGAGCAGTACACTCGAAAGCCTACTGTTACTTATAACTGCAAGTGCTGACGGAAGAAGCAGAACCGACGACAAAAGCACACCTATAACCGCCTCAAACAAAAGCACCAAAAATCTTGAAAACTTAACCTTAATAACTCCAGAAAATACTCTTACAAAAAAATAAATAACGGCAAATACGACCATACCGAAAAAGAAAAAGTAGTTCACAAAAGAGCAAAGAGCAACAGTCAGTGCAAAAACGCCCCGTTTGTTTTCGGTAATAAGCAGTTCCATAGAGAGTAGCAAAAGCGGAAAACAAATAATCGCTTCGTGGAAATGATTAAAGAAAATATTATAAACACTAAACCCCGAAAAAGCATACAAAAGTGCCCCGAGTCTTGCGGAATCGGGAGTTCTTGTAAATCTTCTTATATAAAGATACGCCGTAAATGCACAACAGCCGAATTTAAGTATTAAAAGCGGTCCCATAAGATACGGAACAAAACTATTCGGGAACGGAATTGTCAGCCAAAAGAAAGGACTACCTAAAAGATAAAAACTGTACGAGCCGATAAAGTTGGCACCTAAATCCGTATACCAATTCCAAGAAAAATTGCCCTGCCTTACCATCTTATGGCACATTTGATAAAATGGTATTTGTTGAACATTAAAATCGCCAAAGAAAATAAAATATCCTTTGCTTAAAATCATATACGGAACAAAAATAATACTTGCAGTCAAAACGGCTATTAAGAAGGTTGACAGCCGTTTTTCTTTTGTATTTTTTAAAACCATACTTTTCTTATATGAATAGTCCAAATAAAAATCTCCTTTAAAGTCCTGAATTCGACACAGTAAATATAATACCATTGTAATTATACCAAAACTATGTATAATATTCAATAAGGAGTGAGAAAAATGTCGAATCATTTTTACGGTTATCTTTCAAGAATGAAAAACATATATCGCTGGGGGCTTATGCGAAATTCAAGACCCGAAAACCTATCCGAACACAGTTTGGAAGTGGCTTTAATAGCCCATGCTTTGGCAATTATAAGGAACAAAAGGTTAGGTGGAAATCTTAATGCGGAGCATATAGCCGTTGCCGCTATGTTCCACGATACATCTGAAATAATTACGGGCGACCTGCCTACCCCCATTAAATACTATAACCCCGAAATACGGACTGCATACAAACAAATTGAATCTGTAGCAGAAGAAAAACTTTTAAGTATGCTTCCCGAAGATTTAAGAGAAGAATATTTGCCTTTATACAATGTAGACGGTGAGGAAGAAAGAATTATCAAAACAGCCGATAAATTATCAGCATACATTAAATGTATTGAAGAAACGAAAGCGGGAAACGAAGAGTTCAGACAAGCACTTATTTCAACAAAAAAGGCTGTCCTTGATATGAAATCAAAAGAAGCCGAGATATTTCTTGAAGAGTTTATACCGAGTTTTTCTCTGCCTCTTGATGCACTAAACTAAACCGCAAGATTTATTATTAACTACAAAAGCCATTCGGTATTAAAAAACCGAATGGCTTTTGTTTTTTATCCTATAAACATTTGCGTCCAATAATTGCCGTTTGCAATATACCCTACGCCGATTTCCGTAAATGACGAATTTAAAATATTTTCCCTATGTCCTTTAGAATTCATCCAACCGTCAACAACGGCTTGTGGCGTTCTGTATCCCATAGCGATATTTT
>DFHZ01000161.1:3695-5604 GCA_002371985.1 Ruminococcaceae bacterium UBA3710
GCCTGCCGTTCGGTATTTTATGCCGAAAGTTTTCATCATATCAAACGGGCTTCCGTATGTAGGAGATGTATGAGAAAAGTATCCTTTTTCCCGCATATCCGAAGATTTAAGCCTTGCTACTGCCGAAAGTTCGGAATTAAGTTTTAGCGGCGACAAACCGTACTCTTTTCTGATATTGTTTACAAGATTTACAACCTCTTTTTCGTAATCTGAAACCGCTTTATTATCCCCTGCTGATGTATCGGTTTTAGGTGTTACATCTGATGTGTTTTGTGTATTGGATTTTATAAATTCCGAAATAAACTTATTAAAGTCAAAGTTTAAAGTGTTATCATTTGAATTGATTTTTTCGTTGTTTTTACTTTCTGCTTCCTTTGTATCAGTAGGAACATTGGTCGTTGTTTTTGGTGTTTGCGTCTGCTTAGTTTCTGTTTTTTCCTGTTTGCTTTCGGTTTTTTGATTAACATCCGATTTTGTTTCTTGTTCTTTTTGGCTGTTTTGATTATCTACGGGTTTTGTTTCAGAAATACTACTTGTATTCTCCTCGCTTTTAGAAGCAGTATTTTCATATTGATTTGCAGAATTATCAATTATATCGGAAGAAGTATTTTCGGCATTTTCACTTTCCGAAAAATCAATTTCAAAAGAGGATGTATTTTCTTTATCTGCCTTATCTGTTTTTGCAGTTTCGGGTACAGTTTTTGAAGAAACAGACGAAAACTGTACTGTAGCAAAAAGCAAGGTTAAAGACATAATAATAACAAGTATGCTTTTAAGATTTCTCATTTTCATTATCCTTTCATTTAATTAACGGATAAATATCCGCTAACTAAATTATACATCACAGATTTTTAACCTCAATGCAAAAATAATGGAACTGTTTCCTGTATATTCCTGCTTTAAAAGCATTCAAGTACAAAAACCCCTGCCGGAGTTTCGGCAGGGGTTTTCTTATGCTTTCAGTTGGATATTACTTACCGTAAAGTTCAACCAATTTTTCAAGATGTGCTCTACGAGCCTTTGCAGTTTCGGCAGCCATATCAAAGAGTTTTTCTGCACGCTCCGGGAATGAACGAGTAAGTGAAGAATAACGAGCCTCACCTAAGATAAACTCTTTATAGTCAGCAGTAGCAGGTTTGCTATCAAGGCTGAACGGAGACTTACCTTCGGCTTTGAGAGCAGGATTATAACGGAAGAGATCCCAATATCCGCAATCAACAGCCTTCTTCATTTCGCTCTGGCAATTAACCATACCGCCCTTAATAGAGTGCATTTCGCAAGGAGCATAACCGATAACGAGTGAAGGACCGTCATAAGCCTCTGCTTCTTTTAATGCTTTAAGGGTCTGATTCTGGTCAGCACCCATAGCAATTTGAGCAACATAGATATAACCGTAAGACATTGCTATTTCAGCAAGGCTCTTCTTGGCTATTGCTTTACCGGCAGCAGCAAATTGAGCAACCTGACCGATATTTGAAGCCTTCGAAGCCTGTCCGCCTGTGTTAGAGTAAACCTCAGTATCAAATACCATAACATTTACATTCTTACCGCTTGCAAGAACATGGTCAAGACCGCCGAAGCCGATATCATAAGCCCAACCGTCTCCACCGAATATCCAAACGGACTTCTTAGAGAGGTACTCGCTGTTGTTAAGAACATCGTTACATTTATCGCATTCTGCACCCGAAGCCTTAATAGCGACAACTAAATCAGCCGAAGCCTTTGCGTTAGCATCGCCGTCATTAAGAGTTGCAAGATATTTTTCACCTGCAGCCTTTACATCGGCAGAAGCCTTATCGGAAGCAACTATATCTTTAACTTCGTCAATCAAACGCTCACGAATAGCATTTTGACCTAAATACATACCGTAGCCGTGCTCAGCGTTATCCTCGAAGAGTGAGTTAGCCCA
>DFHZ01000154.1 GCA_002371985.1 Ruminococcaceae bacterium UBA3710
CAATAAAAATGGCAAAGGAGCAGGGTTTGTCCCTCAACCCCACCAAAATTTCAGGCAGTTGCGGAAGACTTATGTGTTGCCTTAAATATGAGCAAGATTCTTATGAGTATCTTATGAAAATTACTCCGGGTATCGGCGATTCGGTTAAAACACCCGAAGGTGTCGGTACGGTTGTTGATGTCAATATGATTACAGGTAACTTGATTGTAAAACCGAATACCGAAGACGGCATACCTTATAAGGTTAATCGTAAAGATGTCAAAATTTTAAAAAACAGGAAAAAGAATGTAACGAATGAAAATTAAATTTTTCTTGCTTTTTAGGTAGTTTGTTGTTACAATATTCTTGTGAGAAAGGCATTCGCCTTTTACATAAACACTGTGTATGGAGGTGTTCTTGATGGCTTTTAAGATTTCTGATGAGTGTATTAGCTGTGGTGCTTGTGCAGCAGGTTGTCCTTGCGATGCTATCGCAGAGGGTGCTGAGCATTTTGAAATTGATGCAGATAAGTGCTGCTCTTGCGGTGCTTGTGCAGCAGGTTGTCCTGTTGAAGCAATCAGCGAAGACTAATTTAAAATGATTTTGGCAGACTTTTTTAAGTCTGCCGATTTTTTATCTAAAAAACCGGCAAGTATTTTCTAATACTTGCCGATTTTGCTATTTCTATGACTATTTTAACAAATCCGTTAAATGTTTACTGTAGAAAAAATCGTGGGTTAGTTTATCGTATTCGAGCCACAAAGGAAGTGTTTCGCAAACAGATGCCCTCGGGCAGGGCGCACTACCGTCAACAAGACAGGCTACGGCAGAAAGAGAGCCCTCCATAAGTTCTATAATCTCGCCGATAGGGTATTCTTCCGGTTTACGGATAAGTTTATATCCGCCACCCTTTCCGCTCGTTCCGATTATAAGTCCACCTGCAACCATATCCTTAACTATAATCTCAAGGTATTTTTTAGAAATCTGTTGCCTTTCGGCAATGTCTTTAAGAGGTACATATTTATCCTTGCCGTTCTCTGCAAGGTCAATCATAACACGGATAGCATATCTGCCCTTTGTAGAAATCATTTAAAATTCCCCCTTGTTAAACTGACACTATTATACAGTAGGTTTATAGGTAAATCAAGACCTTTTAGGAAAAATATTTTTAAAACCTATTGACATAGTAGGTAAATGGATATATAATAACAAACGAAATCATTTAAGGGAGTTGAAAGCAATGATTTATGCTGATAATGCCGCTACAACAAGAATGAGCAAGGCATCGATAGAGGCAATGAATTTTGTTATAAATGAAGTATGGGGTAACCCGTCAAGCCTTTATACACACGGGCAAAAAGCCAAAGAACTGCTTGAAAAATCAAGGGAAGAAATTGCCGGTTTAATAGGTTGCGAACCTCGTGAGATTGTTTTCACATCGGGCGGCAGCGAGTCTGACAATCAGGCTATTCTCTCTGCTGCCGAAATAGGAAGAAAAAACGGAAAAATGCATATAGTATCTTCTGCGTTTGAACACCACGCCGTGCTTCATACACTCGAAAAACTTAAAAAAGAGGGGTTTGAAATAACGCTTCTTGATGTTCATAATGACGGTTTAGTAAACCCTTGTGAACTTGAATCTGCCATAAAAGATAATACCTGCCTTGTTTCGATTATGTTTGCTAATAACGAAATAGGAACTATACAACCGATAAAGGAAATAGGAGAAATATGCCGAAAGAAAAATGTAATTTTTCATACAGACGCAGTACAGGCAGTCGGGCATATCCCCATAAATGTAAAGGAATTAAAAGTTGATATGTTGTCGGCTTCGGCTCATAAATTCAAAGGACCTAAAGGTGTAGGCTTTTTGTATGTTAAAAAAGGAATTAAACTCAAAAATCTGATTGAGGGCGGAGCACAAGAGCGAGGAAAACGGGGCGGAACAGAAAATCTGCCCGGTATAGTTGCTATGGCGACGGCTTTAAAGGAAGCGGTTGCCGGTATTGCAGATAACACTCCTCATATTATTGCAGTAAGAAATAAAATTATTGAGGGTTTAAATGATATACCGCATTCGATACTTAACGGCGATATAGAAAATAGATTGCCGGGCAATATAAATTTCTGCTTTGAAGGTATAGAAGGAGAAGCATTGTTATTACTTCTTGACGACAAGGGTATTTCTGCTTCGTCGGGGAGTGCTTGTACATCGGGTTCGCTTGACCCGAGCCATGTTCTTCTTGCAATAGGCAGAGTTCACGATATTGCACACGGCTCTTTAAGACTCAGCATAGACGAGAGCATAACAGAAGAAGATGCAGATTATATCATTAAATCTGTTAAAGAAGTTGTCGAATATTTGAGGAGTTTTTCGCCGATTTGGAGAGAACTCGTATCAGGTAAAAAAGAATTTATTTTATAAGGAGCGATAGTTATGGCACTATATAGTGAAAAGGTTATGGACCATTTCAGAAACCCACGGAATTTAGGTGTTATTGAAGATGCTGACGGAATAGGAGAAGTCGGCAATGTTAAATGCGGAGATATTATGAAAATGTATCTCAAAATTGAAGATGATATTGTAAAGGATGTCAAGTTTGAAACATTCGGTTGCGGAAGTGCAATCGCATCAAGTTCTATGGCAACCGAACTCATTAAAGGAAAACCTTTAAGTGAAGTGAAAAAACTTACCAATAAGGCAGTAGCCGAAGCACTTGACGGACTACCCGATTATAAAATGCATTGCAGTGTTTTGGCGGAAGAAGCAATACAGTCTGCCCTTGAAGACTACGAAAAAAGAAGCGGAAAGAAAATATAAAATTTATGGACAAAGTAGTTGTAGGGATGTCCGGTGGGGTCGATAGTGCGGTAGCGGCATATTTGCTGAAACAAGCCGGATATGATGTAATAGGTATTACTCTTCGCGTTTGGCAGGGGGATGACGGTAACGATGGTCGGTGTTGTGATATTGACGATGCGAGAAGTGTGGCTAACAAACTAAAAATACCGTATTATCCTATAAACTGCATATCGGATTTTAAAAAGTGCGTTGTTGAGCCTTTTGTAAACGGTTATCTTTGCGGTTTAACTCCAAACCCATGCATTGAGTGTAATCGTTTTGTAAAATGGGAAAAACTTCTTTACTATGCAAATGTAGTAGGTGCAAAGTATGTAGCAACGGGACACTATGCTTCGGTAGTAAAAACAACTGATGGAAGATATACACTAAAAAAAGCAATGCACACCGAAAAAGACCAGACATATATGCTTTATAAACTAACACAAGAGCAACTGTCGAGAACACTTATGCCACTTGGAAATCTCTCAAAAAAAGAGGTAAGAAAAATAGCGGAAAATATAGATATTTCGCTTTCGCAAAAGAAAGATTCGCAAGAGGTTTGTTTTGTAACAGAAGGTAGTTATGCAGACTATATAACCAGAACTATATCTCCAAAATACAGTTCTGGATTGATTGTAGATGAGAACGGGAATATTCTCGGTAAACATAAAGGTATTATGCATTATACAATAGGTCAAAGAAAAGGTCTCGGAATAGCAACCGGTTATCCGATTTATGTAAAAGAAATCTGCTCAGACGAAAATAAAATAGTAGTCGGAAACGAACAGTCGCTTTACAGCAGGAAACTAATATGCAAAGACCTGAATTTTATGAGCATTTCCGAATTAAATAATAACGATAAGATTTCTTGTTTTGTAAAAGTGAGGTATCGTCATACCGCTCAACCGGCACATATTGAGCCAACAAGCGATAGTTTACTGCAAATAGAGTTTGAAGAGCCGATAAGAGCCGCAACACCTGGACAGTCGGCAGTTTTTTATAATGGCGACGGTTGTATAATAGGCGGCGGCATTATAGCCAAAGTATTATAATAGGGCGATAAGTCAAGTGTAAATGGGGTATTAAGTATGAATATTACTCAACTTAAATATGTTATAGAAACAGCCGGTTCGTCCTCTATGCGTGAAGCGTCTACTAAATTATATATTACACAACCTGCTCTTTCTTCAAGTATAAGAGAGTTAGAAGAAGAACTCGGAATTGTTATTTTTGAAAGGACAAATAAAGGAATATCCGTTACAGACGACGGTCGTGAGTTTTTAAATTATGCTAAAAAAGCGGTTGGACAGTATGAAATACTTGAAGACCGCTATTTATTAAACAACGGCATTAAAGAGATGTTTTCGGTTTCCACCCAACATTACAATTTTGCAATAAAGGCATTTACCGATGTTATAAAGAAAGTAAATCCGAAAAAATATATTTTTTCTATCCACGAAACAAAAACCAAAGAGGTACTTGACGATGTAGGAAGTCTTAAAAGTGAGGTTGGGATAATATCCTTTTCAGGCTCAAATGAAGCACTTATAAAAAAGTTTTTCCGTGATTATCAACTTGAATTTTCGCCCCTTATGAAACGGGATACTTATGTATATGTTTGGAAAAATCACATATTTGCCGACAGAAAAGAAATTTCTATTGAAGAAATGTCAGATTTCCCGTGCGTTTCTTTTGACCAAAGCAGCGACGGAAATTTTTATTTGACAGAAGAAGCAATGGCGGATTATTCATTCGATAAAATGATAAAATCTGACGACCGTGCAACTACTATGGAGATTATAGCAGAACTCGGAGGGTATTCCGTAGGTTCGGGAATGCTGTCAAAAGACGATTCAATCTTACAGGGGCTTGTTGCAATAAAAATGAAAGAGGAAGACCCTCTTACAATAGGATACATAACAAGAAAAGGGAGTATTTTATCTAAATACGGAGAGGAATATATAAAAGAGCTTTCAAAGTATAATGAACTCTGAAACCGGTATATTTTTTGTGATAACATTTGCTTATCATCGATAATAAATACAAGCAAATTTACAAAATATGGTGTTCTTAATATAATTGAAGTATAGAAAAAAGAGATGTGAATTTCCAAAGGAAAAATAATCTGTTTTATCTAAACTTGAAAATGAGAAAGGGAAACTATTATGAGTGGATATAAATTTGAAACTTTGCAATTACATGTAGGACAGGAACAAGCAGACCCTGCAACCGATTCAAGAGCAGTTCCGATTTATCAAACGACATCTTATGTTTTTCATAACAGTAAACATGCCGCAGACCGTTTCGGACTTGCCGATGCCGGTAACATTTATGGGAGACTTACAAATACTACGCAGGATGTTCTTGAAAAAAGAATTGCCGCACTTGAAGGTGGCAGTGCGGCTTTGGCTTTGGCATCGGGAGCGGCGGCGATAACTTATACTGTTGAAGCACTTGCCGCAAACGGCGGACATATAGTAGCACAGAAAACAATTTATGGCGGTACATTAAATCTGTTGTCTCATACTCTTCCGCAGTACGGAATAAAAACAACATTTGTTGATATACATAATTTAAAAGAGGTGGAAGATGCCATAACGGATAATACCCGTGGGATATTCCTTGAGACCCTGGGAAATCCGAACAGCGATATTCCAGATATTGACGCTATTGCCGATATTGCTCACAAATACGGTATTCCGGTTGTGGTTGACAATACTTTTGGTACGCCGTATCTCATTCGCCCGATTGAACACGGAGCAGATATTGTTGTCCATTCTGCCACAAAGTTTATCGGTGGTCATGGTACTACACTCGGCGGTATTATCGTAGAGTCCGGCAAATTTAATTGGAAGTTAAGCGGAAAATATCCGAATATTGCCGAGCCTAATCCGAGTTATCACGGAGTTTCGTTTTTTGATGCGGTAGGTCCTGCGGCATTCGTTACATATATAAGGGCAATACTTCTAAGAGATACAGGTGCCTCAATTTCGCCTTTTAATGCTTTTCTTCTTTTACAAGGTGTTGAAACGCTGTCGCTTAGATTGGAAAGACATTCTGAAAACACAAAAAAGGTTGTCGAATATCTTTCAAAACATCCGCTTGTAGAAAAGGTTAACCATCCGTCTTTGCCTGAGCATCCAAATCACGCACTTTATGAAAAATACTTTAAAAACGGCGGTGCATCAATCTTTACATTTGATATTAAGGGCGGACAGGAAGAAGCGTGGAAGTTTATAGATAATCTGACCGTTTTTTCGCTTTTGGCAAATGTAGCGGATGTGAAGAGTCTTGTTATCCACCCTGCTTCCACTACTCATTCACAACTTACACAAGAAGAACTCTTAGACCGTGGCATTAAACCAAATACAATAAGACTTTCTATCGGAACCGAACATATTGATGATATTATCACCGACCTTGAAAAGGGTTTTGAAGCAATAAGATAATTTTTAATTTTGAAAGGAAATGATATTATGTCAAAAATTTATACTTCTGCCGACCAACTTATAGGAAAAACTCCTCTGCTTGAACTCACACACATTGAAAAAGAATACTCTCTTAAAGCAAAAATTGTTGCAAAACTTGAATATTTTAACCCGGCAGGTTCTGTGAAGGACAGAATTGCCAAGGCTATGATTGATGATGCTGAAGTCTCAGGGAAACTTAAAGAAGGCTCTGTAATTATCGAGCCCACCTCGGGAAATACAGGTATAGGTCTTGCCTCGGTTGCGGCAGCAAGGGGATACAGACTGATATTGACAATGCCCGAAACAATGTCGGTAGAACGCCGTCAACTTATTAAGGCATACGGAGCGGAAATTGTACTTACTGACGGTGCTAAAGGTATGAAAGGTGCTATCGAAAAAGCAAATGAACTCGCAAAAGAAATTCCAAACAGTTTTATTCCCGGTCAGTTCGTAAACCCGGCAAACCCGACGGCACACAGAGAAAATACAGGTCCTGAAATATGGGAAGATACCGAAGGACAGGTTGACATTTTTGTAGCAGGAGTAGGAACGGGCGGAACTGTTACAGGTGTCGGCGAATATCTGAAATCAAAAAATTCCGATATTAAAATCGTAGCCGTTGAACCGGCAAGTTCTGCCGTACTTTCGACAGGTGTTGCCGGACCGCACAAGATTCAGGGAATAGGAGCCGGTTTTGTGCCTGATGTTCTTAATAAGAATATATATGACGAGATTATAACCGTTTCTAATGAAGATGCTTTTGCAACGGGAAAAGCAATAGGAAAGAATGAGGGTGTTTTGGTCGGAATTTCTTCGGGTGCCGCTGTAAGTGCGGCGATAGCCCTTGCAAAGCGACCCGAAAATGAGGGCAAAACTATTGTTGTGCTTCTGCCTGATACAGGGGACAGGTACCTTTCTACTCCGTTGTTTTCAGAATAATAAGCGATTTTAAATTTTCGGCATCCGTATTTTTCGGATGCCGTATTTTATTAAAAGGGGGAATACTTATAAAAAAGAGTAATCACCTATTAAAAATCACAACTACAGCAGTAATGATAGCATTAACATGCGTACTGACAATTATAGTGAGAATACCGTCGCCTACAAAAGGTTATATGAATTTAGGCGATTGTTCTGTTTTAATATGCGGTTGGTTGTTGGGACCAATCTACGGAACTATTGCCGGTGGATTAGGCTCTGCTTTTGCGGATTTCCTTTCCGGTTATCCGATATACATTCCCGCAACACTGATAATTAAATCAATTATGGCGTTTATTATGTCGCTTGTTCCGTATATTTTTTTAGGAAAAGAAAACCGTTATATGCGTTTGGCATTTGGAGTAAGTGCAGTGATTGCCGAATTATTTATGGTGTTCGGATACTATCTTTATGAGGCCGTCATAATCGGAGAGGGTTTTATAACTGCTTTTTCGGGTGTTTTCGGAAATGTTGCTCAGGGAATAGCAGGAATTGTAGGTGCCTATTTTATTCTTGAATTTTTAAGTCGCACGAAAGTTGTCAGTATATATAAAACCGTTGGTTTTAAAAATAAAAAATGAGTTCATATAAAAAACCGAACCCGAAAAATATCGGGTTCGGTTTAATGTTTATTTAATGCCAATCCATGATACCGTAGGAACTGCATTCCATTCGTCAAAGAAAGAGTTGACATCTTCAGGTTGGGCATCATCTTTATTGATTTTGTATTCTTTATCAAAATCATTTTTTAATGCTAATTCCGTAAAGACTATCTCGCCGTTTTCAAAATTAAGTTTGCTTATGCTGTTTATTCCGGCTCCGGAACTTTGCATAAATGTTCCGTCTGTCTTTAAATCAATCAATGAGCGTACATCTGCATGGTATCCGTAAATCTTGTTTTTGGCTTCATCATATTGCAAGATCAGATAAAAATTCTGTTGCGTTTCCGATATAATAAGTTCGTTTGTTTTATCACCGTCAAAATCTACCGATGCGTATTCAAAAGGCGAAAAATCATAGTTGTCGTACTCGGATATTTTATAATCTTTTAAGAAAACCTCATTGTTATTTGCATCAATAAACGGTATTTTATTGTAGATTACATCTAACAAGTCTTTGTCGCTTTTGTCCGGACTTTCAACTGTTGAATTTTCAATTTCAGAATTTTCAACTGTCGGATTATTACATCCGACTAACAAAAATGTTAAGATAAAAATTAAAGATAATACTTTTTTCAAGATTTCCCATCCCCAAAACAATTCTTAATTTTAGTATATGTCTGAGTAAATCGGAAATCAAGTAACAGTATTGTAATTATTCAAAAAACTTATTGGTATTATTTTTTAATAAATTCTTATACTTTGGGAAAATTATTATTTGCTTTTCATTTGAATTTTCGGGTGTATATGCCCAGCCTACAACCTTTTTGCTACTTGTGAATATATATTCTAAAATGCCATTTCTTTCTCCTTCAAGCCAATCGCTTACACTTGAAACATCATTAAAAGAAAAAGACAAACCTAAATCTGCCATGGCAAATTTGAAAAGGCAGTCAATTTCAACTCTGTAATCGTAATCAACTTTGCGAAAAGTCAACTCGTCTGTATCAGTATAATATTGTTCACAGAAATCTTGAAAGGTTTTCGGACTATCTCCGATGGGGCAGTAAAGATAACCGTATGTAGTGCCTTTAAGAGCCGGATAAAAGCCGTAGTTTCTATATAAATCTGCCAGATATTGTCCCTGCTTCTTCATAAGCATTACGGCAAAGAAACTATAATCATTATTGACGAGTATGACACACCGATCCAGCAAGGTCATACTATGGGATTTTATAAAGATGTTATAGCATTTATGCGTAATTTCTTCTCAGGCGGATTAAAGGATAATTCGCACCTCGCATACGGGTTCCTGACCGGCATCCTGCATGTGGCGAAGGAGAGCATATTTAGTGGCTTAAACAATCTGACGGTCAATTCGATTTTAGATGAGCAATACAATTCATACTTTGGCTTTACTAAAGATGAAGTACGAAAGATGCTCGAGTATTATGGATATGGCGATAAGTTCGATGAGATATGCGAATGGTATGACGGCTATATGTTCGGCAGTACCGAAATCTTTAACCCTTGGTCGGTTATAAACTATGTTTCGGAAAACTGTTTTGCAAAGACGTTTTGGCAATCCACCGGAAGCAATGATATTATTGGCGAAATTGTCGGTGAAGCAAACGATGAAATTACAGAAAATATATATAAATTGATGTCCGGTGATACCGTCACATCCTATATAGACATAGGTGTTATCTATCCTGAAGTGCAGAGCAATCCATACAGCATTTACAGTTTCTTGCTTGTCGCCGGATATTTGAAGGTTTCAAAGGTTTATCCGCAGCATGACGGCAACTATATGTGTGACGTGGCAATTCCAAATATTCCTCTACCACAATATTTGCAATTGATTTTACTTCGGTTAGGGGTTTTGGTCTATTGCTTTTTGGTTTAGGTCCGGATCGGGAAGTGTTCCGTGTTTTGACCTTGTATGATCCCACTCTCTGAGAAAATCTTCTCTTTTGTAGTTTGATGTTTTGAAACTGCAGAGTGATTTTATATTCGAGTCTTTCGGCAATTCCTTTTTGAGTAAATCCTTTTTCGCATAAATAATATATCTCTTTATCTATACTGCTTGTTAAAATTAAATTAATTTTCTAAACAGGTGCTAAAATTTTTTCTTCTCGGCTTACAGGCTCACCAAATATCGGAAGGCCATCTTCACCGAACGAAAATTTTTGAACATAGCATGAACGATCATATTTTTCGGTTGAACTGTTGCCATGGTAACACAACCAGTATTCTTTATCAGTCGGCGACTTGAAAACTGATGCATGACCAACAGCATAAACATCATTTCCGCTTTCGAAAAACGGCTTGTCATAGCATATCCAATTATCTTTATTAAGCGGGTCTCCACCGATATATTCCATCAAACCGAGACAATAAAACGGAGAAAAAGTATCATTGGCAGAGTAAATCATAAATGTTCTTCCATTATGCTCAAAGAAGAAAGGTCCTTCAGTTACACGCCCTTTTTTCTTTTCCCATTCAAACTCTGTATGTTTAAGCATGGTCCTATTTGGACCTATTTTCCAAGGAGTTTCAAGTTCGCCAATCATAATAGTATTTCCGGTTTCAGGGCGGATTTGAACAAATACATCATAGTATTTATCAGTAGATTTATCATGGAAGATTGTTTGGTCAATAGCATATATTTCGCTATCTGTAAAACCTTTAAAATGATAATCAGAAAAAGGATCATCATTTTCCGATTCAAGGCAAAACATACGAATAGTTCTATAGTTTTGGCTTTCTGAAGTTCCACTTGAATAGATATACCATTTGTTGTTTATTTTATGCATTTCGGGAGCCCAAATGCAGTCAATAACTCCATTGGTTCCTCCCAAAAATACAGTTTTATATTCATCATCAAAAATTTTTGATAGTTCTTTACTTCTATGTATAACAATCTTCGTTCTTTCACTACATAGTAAGTAATAAAAACCATCATGGTATGTTATAAATGGGTCCGGACTATCAAATTTCAGGGGATTTTTTATTAAATTAGACATTTCTACTCCTAGCATTTTTTTCTATTCTAACACACATCTATGATAAAAACTGTGTTTAAATCAACATATAGTTTAAAAAGACGAAAAAAACATATTTATAAAAACAAAAAATCGATGAAAAAGTGTAAAATATGTGATATCATAAAAAAGAGGTGAGTAATATGAAAAAAATCTTTGCCATTATTATATCACTGCTGTTTATTTTAATAATTGCTGCTTGTAATAAAGATACAAAAAACAGCAAAATAGAAAATCAAAAAATCTCCATTGAAGAAGCATGTTATTTAATAAAATCTCAATATAATGACGAAGAACTGAAAAATGGTTATAAATACGATTATGAATTTTTAAAAGAAAAAGAGAAAAATGGAATAGCTTATTATGAATTTAGCATGAACATAATAAATGAAAAGAATGAAATAACCGGTAAGCTTCCCAATGTACTTGTTGCTGTTGATGGCTCACATGTTGTTGATAACAACAATACAAAAACTGTTAGTGATAATGAAGTGAAAAACGAAAATAATGTAAGCAGTTATATGGATTCGGAAATAGAAGATGAGAGTAATTAATATGCTGCGTTTCAATAATTTGAATAAACCATAATACAAGAAATTTGAATTTTATAAGTGAGCACCTTTATATTGGTGCTCATTTTTGTATAAATTGTCAGTTTTATACATTTATTATCGTGATTTTTGTGGAAATAACACATTGAATAGAATAAAAAGTCGGTTTATAGATACTATTTTCATACCACCGAATTTGCGATTATGTTATAATGATAAAAAATATAATAATTGTCGGAGTGTGGTATAAAAATGTTTGACTTTAGTGTTATCGAAACGCATCCGAATCCACAAAGATTTAGAGAAAAGTTTTTAACACTTGATGGAGAATGGGACTTTTCTTTTGATAAATATAATATCGGTTTAAAAGAATCTTGGCAAAAAAAAGAAACACTAAATGCCAAAATTAATGTTCCGTTTGTATATCAGTCAAAACTAAGCGGAATTGAAAGTAACGAATTTTGCGAGGTTATTTGGTATAAAAAGAAGTTTCAAGTTCCAAGTGAATTTGATGGTAAACAAATAATACTTAACTTTGGTGCAGTTGATTATGAATGTGATGTCTTCGTAAACGGTATACATATAACTCATCATTTAGGGGGATATACTTCTTTTGAATGCGATATTACAAGAGCACTTGTAGAGAATCAAAATGATATTACCGTTCGTGTTAATGATAGAACATATGCACGTGAAACTATAAGAGGTAAACAGCTTTGGGAAGATGGCGAGTTCGGTTGTTGGTATAAGCGATATAGTGGAATATGGCAATCTGTTTGGCTTGAAGCTGTAGATGAAAAAAGAATAGGCAATTTCATCATTAAGACCGATGTTGATACAAATTCAATAAATCTTAAAATGAATTTATTAGGTTTAAATGAAAAAAGCATTTCTATCGTTAAAGCTGAAGTTATGGTAAACAACACAACTGTTGCAGACGTTGAGTTTAGGTTGTTTGGCAATTACTTAAACGAAAGCATTTCGGTAGGATATAGCGGTTCGCCTTTTAGAAGAAGCGAATGGTGGTCGCCTGAGCACCCGACTCTTTATCAGTTGAAATTAACACTTGTTGTTGAAGAGGCAATAAAAGATGAAATTCAGACATATTTTGGAATTAAAAAACTTGAAGCATATAATGGCAAGGTTTTATTAAATAACTTTCCTTTCTATCATAGAAGTGTTTTAAATCAAGGATATTATCCAGAAGGATATATTACTCCAGAAAACGATGAACGCATAATTTCCGATATTCGCCTTATAAAATCTTTGGGATTTAATGCAATGCGAATTCATCAAAAGATTGAATCTTCGAAATTTCTTTATTTCTGCGATAGGCTTGGAATTGCGGTTTGGGAAGAAATTCCATCAATGTATGAATATAGAGAATTGTCTGCACACGATATAGTAAATCAAGTAACCGATATCGTTACAAGAGATATTAACCATCCATCAATTACTGCATACGTTATGTTTAATGAATCTTGGGGTGTTCAACAGATAAGATTTGATGAGAGTCAGCAAAGACTTGCTAATGCTTGTTATTATCTCGTTAAGTCTATGGACAACACAAGGTTTGTAATAAGTAATGATGGTTGGCAACAAACCGAAACTGATCTTGTAACTATTCATGATTATTCAGCTTATGGTGATGAATTAACCGCGAGATATGGAAAAACTCCATATGAAATTGGTGAAAACCCAGTAGCCGGTCAACGAAGACAAGCGTTTGCTATCGGTTATGCTTATAAAGGTCAACCGGTTATGTTAACCGAATATGGCGGAATTTCTTATAGCAATGATGAAGGTTGGGGTTATAACGAAAAGGTCAAAACTCCTGAAGAATTTTTAAAAAGATTCGATAGTTTAACCACAGCTATTAAAAAGGTTCCTTATATGTGCGGGTATTGTTATACGCAATTTGTTGATGTTGAAAACGAACAAAACGGTATCATGACAATAAACAGAGAACCAAAAGTTTCGGTAGAAGAAATCAGAAAAATACTTTTAAAGTAGTTTTTTAGAAAGGAAAAACAGCAATGAAAAATAACAAAATTATTTCTATCTTTTCAATAATACTTTGTTTAAGTATGTTGCTTTCAGTTGCTGTTTTTTCCGAAGAATCAGGAAATACAGCTGAAACAACTACAAAAATCGAAAGTAAAACTGAGAATATTAAGGAAAAATCTTATAGGGAAGTTTCAAAAAAATATTCATTTAAGGATTACAATGGCGATGATTTAGAATTTAACGCCGAAACATTTGCAACTATCGATAATTGTAGTGTTAGGAAAGATATAGAGAATTGTGATTTTGCAGTATCTGTAAATCAAGGACAAAAAACAGACTTTAATATTGATGTTAAAGAAGATGCATTATATTCGATTAAAGTTCGGTACTTTGATATGTCTGAAAGCACATTGCCTATTAAGTGCAATGTTTTAATTGACGATGATGCACAATTCTCTGAGATGTATAACCAAACCTTTGAAGGAGAATGGGTTTATAAAACTTCCACTTTTGCAAAAGATAGATTTGAAAATGAAATAGTACCGGAATCGGTTAGAAAAAATGTTTTGCTTTCAAAGTGTTTAAGTGATTCTTCGGCTCTATATTACGGTGCTTTTAAATATGAACTAAAATCCGGTAACCACAAAATAACATTCAAATCGATTCAAGGTACAATAGTTATAAAAAGTATATCCCTTATTAAAACTCCAAAATATGAGTACCAAAAAAGTGGTAAGGCTAAGGGTGACGAAATAAAGATTATCGAAGGCGAAAACATTGGTTCAAAAAGCGATGCTTCTGTTTGTCCTTCCGGAGAGTATGACCCTGCAATTTATCCATATAGTTTTAAGGGATTAAAAATGAATATGTTGTCGGCATCTTCATTCTCCGATGGAGGAGTGAGAGTTACTTATAATTTTACCGTTGATAAAACAGGATATTATAATTTAGGCTTTAAGTACCGTCAAAATTCTAAAACCGACTTTTCAGTTTTTAGAAATGTCTATGTAGACGGAAAGATTTATAGTAAAAATCATAGAAATGTTCAGTTTCCTTATTCTCGTTCTTTTGAAATAAAAACTCTTACAGATAATGTTTATCTTGAAAGAGAAAAGACGCACACAATAACTATTGAGGTTTCGTTAGATCTTTTGGAAGAAGCAGTCTTAGATGTTAATAAACTTATTTCCGATATTAATGAGTTATCTCTTCAAATAATGAAAATAACCGGAAATAGCACATCTAAATACCGTGATTTTGATGTTGATTCGTATATTCCTGGTATTGATAAGCAACTTGAATGTTGGGCAGAAAAAATTCAAGAAATATATAATAATTTATGTGCGATAAATGGAAACAAAGGTGATGTAGGCGAGTTTTCAACCTTAAAAATTTGTGTTGAGCAACTTAAATCATTAGCCGCAAATGTAAATGATATTCCAAATAGAATTAACGAACTTTACCAAGGTGATAGTTCTGTTAACCAATATCTTGCTAACACACTTGAAAGCCTTTATAGTTCACCACTTGCTATCGATAGAATCTTTGTTTATCAAGATGATGCAAAGCTCCCAAAAGATCTTGGCTTTTTTGCAAAGATATGGAAGAATACTGAAAGATTCTTCTATTCATTCGTGAGAGATTATAGTTTGATTGACGATGATGAAAAAACTTTAAATATTTGGGTGAATAGATCAAGACTTTATGTGGATTTAATGCAAAAAATGGCAGATGATAGTTTTTATTCTAAAACAGGAATAAAAGTTAACTTCTCCTTAATGCCAAACGAAGAAAAGTTAGTTTTAGCATCGGCTGCTAACAATACTCCTGATGTTGCACTTGGTGTTACATATACAATACCATATGAACTTGCAATACGGGGAGCAATTTATAATCTAAAAAACTTTGATGATTTCGATGATATTTCTAAACGATTTGCAAAGGGAATAGTTGATGTTGGTGCTGTCGATGATGGCAGATATCTACTTCCTGAAACAAACGACTTTTTAGTTTTGTTCTATAGGAAAGACATTTTGAATGAACTAAATATTAGTGTTCCAAATACCATGGATGATGTAAAGAGCATTATTCCGGTGTTAAAGCGATATGGTATGGATTTTTATTCTCATATTGCAGGTCATAGTGGAACAAAAACCCTTTCGGTTCTGGTACCGTTTATTTATCAAAACAATGCTCGAATTTATGGCGAAACCGCAAGAGATCTTCAAATCGGTTCTAATGATATGGTTAAGGCATATGAAGAAATGTCTGATTTGTTTAATATCTATGATATTCCTTATGAGATTAGTAATTTTTATCAGCATTTCAGAAGTGGATCTATACCTCTTGGTATTTCAGGATTTAACACATATATGATGCTTCTTAATTCTGCACCCGAAATTGCCGGTGTTTGGGGAGTTGCTCCGTATCCAGGCTATAAGGATCAAAACGGGAAAGTAAATAGATACATAAGCGGAGCTCAGTCAACGGGAGTTATCTTCTCATCAAGTAAAAATAAAGAGGGAGCATGGGAGTTCCTTAAATGGTGGACTTCTACTGATATTCAAAAGAACTTTGCTGATACTTTACAGCTTACTTATGGTAATGAATATATGTGGAATACTTCAAATCTTGAAGCGTTCAAAAAGCTTCCTTTGAACGAAGAACACAAGGCCGCAATTTTCGAAATGATGAATTGGATAGTTGAAGTTCCACGAGTTCCGGGAACATATATGACTCAGCGTTCGTTATCAAATGCACTAAACAATGTTATTCTTGATGGGAACAATATTCGTAAAGAATTAAACAAGGCTTCAAAGGATATCGCAGCAGAAGTTGATTCTAAACTCGAAGAGTTTGGATATATGAAAAATGGTAAGGTTATAAAAGAGTATAAAATTGCAAGTTAGGAGGGAAAACAATGGATTTGAAAAGATTAAAACAAAAAAGCGTTCCATACATTTTTGTATTGCCGTATTTTTTCTTTTTCTTCCTATTTGTTGCAATTCCTGTTGTAATCGCCGTAATTCTTTCGTTTACAAACTTTAATGCAATCCAAACACCTTCATTTGTAGGAATAAAGAATTATGTTGATCTTTTTTTACAGGACGAAATTTTTATTCGTTATGTAATTCCGAATACTGTTGTGTTTGCCGTAATAGTGGGTCCTGGTGGTTATTTGCTCTCATTTTTACTTGCTTGGGCATTGTCCCAAACAACAAAGGGACCAAGAACAATTTTAGCGCTTATTATCTATTCTCCTTCAATGACCGCTGGTACAACAATGGCAGTTATTTGGAAAGTATTGTTTAGTGGTGACCAGTTGGGTTACATAAATAATATTTTGATAAGATTTGATATAATAACTGAGCCGATAATCTTTTTGCAGTCAAAGAAATTTTTGCTTCCTGTTATGATTATTGTTGCTCTTTGGGGTAGTATGGGTGTAGGATTCTTATCTATGCTTGCGGGACTTCTTAATATTGACCCATCCTTGTATGAAGCTGCAAGAATTGATGGTATCAGAAATCGTTTTCAAGAAATGATTTATATTACGATTCCTTCTATTAAACCACAAATGCTTTTTGGTGCCATTATGGCTATTGTTAATGCTTTTAAGCAAAGTGCAATCGGTGTATCACTTAGTGGCGCCAATCCAACTCCGAACTATGCAGGACAGTTGATGGTAAATCATATTTCGGATTATGGCTTTATTAGATACGAAATGGGTTATGCCTGTGCTGTATCGGTCATTCTTCTTTTGATTATATGGTTCTTCTCTAAGGGAGCAAGAATTTTGTTTAAGGAGGATTAACAAAATGGCAATTGGACAGAATTCAGCAAACCCAAGAAAATTTCAAAAAAGTCAACTTAAAATATATGCAGTTCTGATTCCTGTGGCTCTTGTTATGATTTTTCCGATACTTTATATAGTAAATCATGCTTTTAAGCCGATGGAAGAACTTTTTGCATATCCTCCCAAATTCTTTGTAAGCAATCCTTCGCTTTCTAATTTTTATAAATTGATAAGGGCAACGGTAACTTCTAATGTTCCGGTCGCAAGATATCTTTTTAACAGTATTTTTATAACAATTTGTGTTTTAGTGTTTACACTAACATTTACAACGATGGCAGCCTATGCTCTTTCAAAAATGAACTTTAAGGGAAGAAAGTTTTTGTTAGGTCTTAATGACATTGGACTTATGTTTGTAGCCATTGCGCTGCAAATTCCGCGTTATTTAATTGTAGATAAACTAGGAATTCATGATACATATTATGTTCATATTTTATCACTTATTGTTTTGCCGGTAGGACTGCTTTTGTTAAAACAGTTTGTAGATGGTGTGCCTGATTCGTTAATAGAAGCGGCAAGAATAGATGGTGCCGGTGAATTTAAGACATTTACAAGCATTATTATTCCAATGTTAAAACCTGCTATGGCTACCGTGGCAATACTAACATTTCAAGAGGTGTGGAACAATCTTGAAACATCACAAATGTATATAGATACAGATGCATTTAAAACCTTTGCATTTTATATGCATACATTATCTTCAAATACAAATACAGTTGCAGGTCAAGGTTTAGCAGCTGCAGCAACTTTAATTCTTTTTGTACCAAATGTTGTTTTGTTCATAATTATGCAAAGCAAGGTTATGAGTACAATGGCAACTTCTGGTATTAAATAAAAGATTACAAAGTTTATTATATGAAAGGTGATAAGGCAATGAAAAAGGTAATTTCTATTATATCTATAGTGTTAGTTTTGTCCTTGTCACATTTTGTACCGACATATGCAGATTCTGCATATAAGACAGTTACCGTTAATAAGGATGGTAACTATATTGAAACTCAAACAGCATATAAACCAGTTAAAACCATAGAAAAAATCGGTAATGAATTATTATCGGCACCTTCTGATATGGTTATTAGGAATAATAAATTATATATAGCAGATACCGGTAATAAAAGAATAATCGTTTCTTCTCTTTCGGGTGATATTATCACGGTTTTCGGTAACGAGAAACTCAAAAAACCTACAGGAGTGTTTGTTAAGAATAACGGACAAATTATGGTTGCAGACTGTGACAACAAAGCAGTTTTTACTTTTGATGAAAACGGTAACGAGATTTCTAAAATAACCAAACCTTCAGAGCCTTTATATGGTAAGAAGCAAGACTTTGTTCCTGTGAAAGTATCTGCCGATAATAAAGATAACATTTATGTTGTTTGCAAAGGAAACGGAAATGGTGTTGTTCAAATTTCGGAGAAAACAAGTGAGTTTTTAGGATATTTCGGTGCTAATAATGTATCTATGTCTTTATGGGATAGATTCTTTGATGCTATATTTACCGATGAGCAAAAATCTCAGTTGAAGCAGACAACACCAGCGTCTATTAGTAATGTTGCAATTGATAAAAAGGGAATAGTTTATACTATGACCGATATTAAAACTGATAATGTTATTAGAAAACTTAATATGTCGGGCAATGATATATTAAATACAAATATTTCATTCTCCAATCCGGCAGATTTGTGTGTAGGTTCTATTGGTAATATCTATGCTGTAACAACAAACGGATATATTCTTGAATACAACAGCGAAGGTGATTTGTTGTTTGCCTTTGGCGGATTTGACGATGGAAGCCAAAGAATTGGACTTTTTTCGTCTATTTCTTCAATCGCAACCGATAATAGTGGAAAATTATATGTTCTTGATGATACATCGTGTCAAATTCAAATATTCGAACCAACTGAGTTTACTAATAATGTTCATACTGCTCTTGATTTGTATAGTCAAGGAAAATATCTCGAGAGCAAAAAACCTTGGGAAAAAGTTCTTTTGATGAACAACCTTTTTGACTATGCTCATAAGGGAATGGCCGAAGCTTATTATATGGAAGGCAACTATGAAAAAGCAATGGAAGAATTCCGGCTTTCAAATAATCAGTATAGTTTTTCTGAGGCATTTACTGAATATAGAAACCAAAAAATTAGAGATAATATCACTCTGGTTTTAATTGCTTTTATAGCAGTTATCGGCTCGATTTTTGCTCTTTTAAAAATAAAAAAGAAAAAGAAAGTATTGGCCGAAGGGACAAAAGAAATTACACGTAGCAACCTAAAAAATCAGTTGTTGTTTATCTTTGATATGCCAAAAAATCCGTTTGATGCCAATTATGGTATTAAACGAGAAAACAAGGTTTCTACAATTTCTGCAACAATTCTTTATTTATTATTTGTTGTTATTTATATTATTGATAAATATTGTCGCGGATATATTTTTTCGGGTGTAACAACTGGCCAGTTTTATGTAATTAAAGACATTGCGGTTGTTATCGGTATTATGGCTTTATTTATTCTTTGCCATTATCTTGTTTGCTCTATTACCGAAGGTGAAGCATCGTTAAAAAACATTTATTGCGCTGTTATTTATTCTTTAATGCCATACATTATTTTAAGACCTTTTGTTATTGTTCTTACCCATGTGTTAACGGTTAACGAAATTTTTCTAATCAATATTTTAAATTTCCTTATATATGTTGGATGTGCAATTTTGTTAGTTATTATGATTAACCAACAAAATAACTACAAAGTAGGGGAAACAGTCAAGTGTATTTTCTGGACACTTTTCTCAATAATTGTTGCTATTGCTGTTTTATTTATACTCTATGTTATGGCAAAACAAACAGTAGGCTTTGTAAGCGAGATATGGAACGAGGTAACATATAATGTCAAAAAATAGATTTAGAGTTTTAGCATTGTTGTTAGCATTATCGTTCGTATTATCCGGTTGCGGTAGTGCTGCCAAAATAGAGGTTTCTCCCGATGGAGATATGTCGTCAATATTTGAACCTTCATCGGAATCGTTTGCAACCGAGAATATGGACAACTATGTTTTAGCTGCAAAAAATGATAAGTTTTCTCTTTATTATGAAGAAGATGGACTTACTATTTGTATAAAAGATAATCTTTCGGGTAATGTGCTTTCCTCTTGCGCTGCTCCTGATGAATCTTTTAGTGACGCTTGGAAAAATTTTGTTAATTCCGGTATAGTTGTTGAATATTATTCGGGAACATCTACAACAGTAAGCCGAGTTAATATGTATAACGGACTTTGTGATAAGAAAATATACTTAACAAAGAATGGATTTACAGCGGATATCAATTTTAAAAAAATCAAATTAATGTTCAAAATCAATGTAGCACTGAATGGAAACTCCATTGATGTAAAAATTCCGAGTTCTTCAGTTATTGAAGGCACAACTAATTTCAAATTAGCGGCAATATGGGTATTCCCGTTTCTTGGATATACAAAGTCCGGTGATACAAGCGGATATATGTTTATCCCCGATGGATGCGGAGCTTTGATAGATCTCAAAAATAATAACGGTAAATATTCACAACCTTTTAAGGCTAGTGTTTATGGAAATGATTATGGTATTGTAGAAAATACTAATCCTGCTCAAAAATTTGAAGATGAAATATATACAATGGGTGATACTGCTCGTATTTCTGCACCGATCTTCGGTATTTGTCATACGGATAGGGAAATAGGGTTACTTGGAGTTATCGAAAGCGGAGATTATAATTCGGAAATATATGCTTATCCTAATGGTGCAATAACTGATTATAATTGGATTACTAATAGATATGTTTATAGACAGACATATTTGTATCCAACAAGCCAAACATCAGGTATTACCTCGGTACAAAAAGATAGGGCAACATTTGATATTCTCGTTCATTATTTGCTTGTTACCGGAGAAAATGCAAGTTATGTTGGCCTTGCAAAAGAATATAGAAATTATTTAACCGATAGAGGTGTTCTAAATAACAAATCCGATAATAAGTCGGTTAAACTTGACTTTTTTGCAGGTGATATAGAAAAAGCAGTCATTGGAACAAGGTTTGTTTCGATGACAACGGTAAATCAAATTGATGAAATACTAAAAAAGTTATCAAAATCTAATGTAAAGAAAGCATTGATATCATATAAAGGTTGGCAAAAAAACGGGATTTATGGAAATATAACCAATACAATGTTTCAAAATGGAATTGGAAGCTTTGGTGATTTTGAGAACCTTGCAAAAAAATATACCGATAGTTCATTTATGCTTTATGCCGATTTAATAAACAGTTATTCCGAAAATGATAACTGTTTATATCGCTATAACGGAAAATTATATTCTTTTGAATCCGGACTTAAACTTCATCAACAGCAATATAAATCGCCTAATTTAGATGAGAAATTCCTAAAGAATTTCTCAAATGGTTCTGTTGGCTTGTCTGTTGATGGTGTTACCAACGAAATATATAGTAGCATGGTCAACAATAAGAAAGATTTATTAACGAGAAAAAGATTTGCCAAAAACATTAATGATAGTTTAAAAACACTTACGAATAATACTGTATACTCTTCTCCAAATGCTTATCTTTGGAAAAACACAAAGAATTTTTCTGATTTTCCCCTTTATGGTTCAGACTATAAATTTACATCAAAAGAAATACCGTTTTTTTCGATTGTACTAAAGGGAAGCATTCCGCTTTATAGTGAATATATTAACTTTAAGGCGGACTCAAGAGAATATTTGCTTCTTATGATTGAAAGCGGAGTTAATCCTTCGTTTCTTCTAACATACGAAAATCCAAGCAAACTTATTTATTCGGATTCTGATTCGCTTTATACAAGTGAATTTAAGAATTATTCATCTATGATAAAAGAGTATTATGAAATCTTTGAAAAACTAAACAAGAGTGTTGGAAATTCATTTATTGATTCTTACGAAAAAATCGGAAAAATATCAAAGGTAAAGTATTCAAATGGTGCATTGGTTTATGTTAATTTTGGTGATGAAGTAACTGAAATTGACGGTAATAAGATTGAAAGTTACTCATATTTGATTAAGGCGGGTGGTAAGTCTTGAAAAACAAAACCCGAAAAAATCTGAAAAAGCGCCTTTGTGGACGAGAAGCCAATTGGTATGCTTATGTATTTCTTCTCCCTTGGATAATCGGTATTCTTTTATTAGTAGTAAGGCCAATTTTTCAAGCAATATATTATTCGTTTTGTGAGGTTAATATTACTGCCTACGGAATTGAATGTAGCTTAAGCGGACTTTCTAATTTTAGAGAGATTTGGGTAAAGGATGTAGATTTTATTCAGCGAGAGATTTCATTCTTTTTGCAGATGATTTTGCAAGTTCCGATTACAGTGATTTTCGCTTTACTTGCGGCACTTATGCTTAATACAGGAATAAAGGGCAAGGGAATATTTAGAACCATCTTTTTTCTTCCTGTAATTGTTGCAAGCGGACCAATTATTAGTGAACTTCAAAATCAAGGAGCAACATCAATTTCGGCGTCAGATAAACTTTTGGTTGCAAATACTTTGACAGCTCTTTTACCTGCTTGGCTTGCCGAACCATTTACGAATCTTTTTTCACAACTTATCTTAATCTTGTGGTATTCGGGAATTCAAATTATCATATTTATTGCCGCTCTTCAAAAGATTGACTTAAACATGGTAGAAGCCGCAAGAATAGACGGTGCAACGGGTTGGGAAATCTTCTGGAAAATAACCCTTCCGGCTATTAAACCAATGATTCTACTTAATACTGTATATACACTTGTTTATCTTGCAAATACAACTTCTACAACTAATGTAATAAGCCTTATTTCCGCAGCTATGCTAAAAGCAACAAGAGGATATGGATATGCCTCTGCTATGGCTTGGATGCATACAATAATAGTTTTGTTATTGCTTTTAATAGTATTCCTTATGTTAAGGGAAAAACCAGATTCTTTTATTAAGAGACAGAAACAAATAGAAAAGCAAAACAAGCGAAAACTAAAGGAAAGAAAGGAGTGGGAGAAAGATGCAAAAAAACTTAAATCTATCTAAACTTCTTTCTGATAAAAATAAGAGTAAATTCCGTAAGTTTTTATTAGGATCAAATGAAAAGTCGGGATTAATCGTAAATTTTCTCTTATATGTTGTTTTGATCATTATTAGTTACATATATTTATACCCACTTCTTTATATGTTCTCAACGGGATTTATGTCGATTGATGACCTTGTAAACAATTCGGTCAAATGGATTCCAACATCAATTTGTTTTGATAACTTCAAACAAGCGTTTGAGGTTATGGATTTTGGAAATGTACTGCTTCAAACCTTAGAACTTACAGTTATTCCTGCACTTTTTCAAGTGGGTGTATGCTGTCTTACCGGTTATGCTTTTGCAAGATATGATTTTAAGGGCAAGACAATTTGCTGGGGATTTTTAATTCTAACTTTTGTTTTGCCGAGTCAAGCAACCATGGTTCCTATGTATCTTTTGTTTAAAGAACTTGGATTTATCGGAACTGTAAAAGCTTTTGCGGTTCCAGCGCTACTTGGTCAAGGTTTTAAAAGTACAATTATTACTTTGGTGTTTTATTTATTCTTTTCTCAAATTTCAAAATCGCAAATTGAAGCAGCTTCGCTTGATGGTTGTGGACATTTTAAGGTATTTGCGTATATAGCACTTCCATCAGTAAAAGCGGCATTTATCATCGGTTTTTTATTCTCGCTCGTATGGTATTGGAACGAAACCTATCTAACAAGTATTTTTATTTCAAACAGTAGTATAGGTAATGCAAATTCGATGACAACCTTGCTTGTAAAACTGACGAGATTCGAGGCAAGTTACAAACTTTTAAACGAGGGCAATGGTGATAACTCGTTAAATGAAGCTATAAGAATGGCGGGAACGGTTATCTGCGTTTTACCTCTTTTGACCGTGTATTTTGCATTGCAGAAATTCTTTGTTCAAAGTGTTGATATGCTTGGACTAAAAGACTAATAGAAATCAATCCCGAAAGTTAAAGGGTTTGAATATAATTCATAATCGGAGGAAATATTTTATGAAATCATTTAAAAGAATCGTTTGCGTTTTACTTGCAGCAACACTTGCTTTTTCATTAATGGGCTGTGGCGGTAAGGACTCAAACAAAAAAACAAAGAGTAAATTTACAAAAGAAGGCAGAAATACTACCCTTACATTTGCTGCTTGGTTTGATGCAGATTTGCAGCAGTATTTGGCAGATAAATTTATGGAAACTCATGACGATGTTTATGTTGAACTGATTCCTATCGATCAAAATTCATGGTCAACAGGCCTTCAAAATTTAGCATCAACAGGCGATCTTCCTGATGCTTTCTGCACTTTTGACCTTGCAACAGCAACCGCAAATTCTTGGACAATGGATATAGGTGAGTACTATGATGCCGATCCTACAACGCAGAAGATTTCTGATGGTTTAAAGGTAGCAGGTGTATATAACAATAAGCGTTATGGTTTAGTTACGGAGCAGTATCCCTGCGTTGTTCTAATTAATAAGACATTGTTTGAAGAAAACAATATTGCGCTTCCTGGTTATGATTGGACAATAGATCAAATGTATGATTTAGCAAATAAACTTACAAAAGTAAATGAACATCAATATGGTCTTGGTAGCAATGTACTTTCGTACCTTAAGGATGTTTATGATGCTGCATATACAACAGATAATTGGCAGTATGGTTTTGATCCAACAAAGGGAATATTCGGCACAAAATATTTAGCTCAAGGTTATTCAAAAGGTCTTGAACTTCTTAACAATAATATTGCTGGAAATCCATCAGCCGAGGATAAAGAGGCTTGGTATGGTGATCCTGATATTTGGCTTCCTAAAACTGGTAAACAGGCTATGCAGCTTGACTGGTATTGGACCATTGAAACAGTTAAATCTAAAGAATATAAATCTTTAGGTCAAGATTGGTTAGTATATCCATTCCCGGTTGGTACATCAAAAAGAGTACAAACAATAGTAAATGTTGGTTGTGTTGCTGAAACTTGCGCTAATCCGGAACTTGCTTATGAACTTCTTAAATTTATGACATTTGGTGAAGATGGTTGGAAGGCGCGTGTTGAGTGGTATAAGGCTAACAATAAGCTTCCTGCATCAGTTCCAATTGTAAAAGATGACGAAATCTTAAATCTTATAAAAGAAATGACACCGGGCGACGACTATTCTGCGGTTTATGATTCTATCGATCGTAGTGTGGCTGATGTTAAAAAGTGGGTTCCAGGTCTAACCGAATTTAATGCTTGGATGGATTCACAAGATATGTGGACACAACTTAGAAATTCTGATTTGAAGGTAGAAGATGTTGCCGACCAAATGGAACAAAAACTTAATTTGTATTATTCAGAATGTATGAATAAAATTATCGCAAGAGGATAAATTGGAGTTTGTTTTTTATGAAAAAACTAATTAGAGCTATTGGTTTTATTCTTTCAATAACCTTGTTGTGTTCGGCCTTTTCAGCTTGTTCTGGGTCGGCGGTAAAGGGACATAAAAATATAGATGGACTTTTGGAAGATTGCGATTATTATATTATCCGTAATCATGCAACCGGTTTGGCACTAAGCGCCAATACATTTGGCTTGCTTGATGGTTCACTTACAAGTGTTAGAACCTATGATAAAAACGAGCAAGATATGAGTATGATATGGCGAGTAATCGCAGTAGATTCATCATCGTATTATTTTCAAAATATGGCAACAGAGGATCGTTATCTTTCGGTAAAGAAAGATTCTAAGAAAAATGGTGCCGCAATGTGTCTTGAAAAAATGGATGAAACAGATGGCGAGATTTTCGAGCTTGAAAAGGCAAAAGAAGGCAAGAATAGTTATAGAATCTTCTCGCGACTTACTAACTTTTGCATTGAACCTCAAGATGGCATTAAGGATGAGAAAACACCTGTAATACAGAATTATTTACCGTATAATAAGGATGTTGATTATCAAGTATGGGATTTTGAGAGAATAGGCGATGGCTCCAAAGCTCTACCGCAAATGCTAAGTCTTTCGGGCGATACTCAAAACTGGTCTTGCCCCGAAATATATAACTATAAAGATACATATTATGGCTTTATTATGGCTGGTGGTATTACTATTAAAACCTCAACCGACCTAAGAAGCTGGAAAAAACAAGGTGAAATTTTCTCACCTATTCCTTCTTGGATGAAAGATCCTGTTAAGGGTGTAGAAAATGGCTCAATTTGGGCACCTGGCATTTATAAAATAGGTGATACATATTGTTGCTACTATTGTGTTTCCACAAGCGGTAGCCAAAATTCCTTTATTGGTCTTGTTACTAATAAAACGCTTGACCCAAAGGAAAAAAATTATAAGTGGGAAGACAAAGGTATTGTAATTCATTCATACAAAGGCAATGATTTCAATGCTATAGATCCATGCATTGTTTTGGATGATAAGGATGTTCCTTGGCTTGTTTATGGTTCATATTGGTCTGGTATTAAAGTTAGACGAATTGATAAGAATACCTTAAAACTTGCGGATGATGATGTATATGATATTGCCGCAGCTCAGTCCCGTTCTGGACCTGAGGCCGGCTATATGATTAAACATGGCGACTATTACTATTTGTTTATGGCTTGCGGTTCCTTCTCAACAGGATATTGGAATGGTGTTGCAAGAAGCAAATCGATAACAGGTCCTTTTGTTGATGCTGATGGTAAGGATGCATTAAAGCAAGGTGCAACACCTGTTACCTCTTATCGTGATGGCTTTATTAAGTGCGGTCATTCCTCCGTTATGACGGATAAAGATGGTAAACAGTATCATGTAACCGAATACTTTAGAGAGTATGAAGATGGTAAAACATCAACAAGTTTACTTGGTATTAGTGAGCTTTTATGGACAGAAGATGGTTGGCCGGTTACAGCTACAACCCCAGGTGTTGTTTCTAAACTTTTAGATTAAGGAGATATTGAATATGAAAAAGAAAATATCAATTGCGATAGTAATTATTACAATATTCTCTATCTTATCATGCGTATTTCCGTTTGGTGGTTTTGCTGATACTGCATTAACTCTTAAAGGACTTTACGATGCTTCAAATTATTCCACATACGGAAAAGCTATTACATTTAATAATGATGATAGAGCAATAACCAGTGAAAACGGAACATCAAAGGCAAGATTAAACTACACAAATAATATGACTGATTTTGAAGCGGATATAACCGCTTCCGGTAATTCATCGGGTGGACTTTATTTAGGATATGGCATTCGTTTTCAAGAAAACAATTTTACCGCTACTACATTTAATACGCCAGGATATATGCTTGTTGCAAAAAGAGAATCTACATCTCTTTCAAAACTTACAATTTTTATTAGATATGTAAATGAGTCTTCAAATAGGACAGCAGAAAAAATCTTGATAGCAGATACATCATTTTTTGATACTTCTGCAACAAAGCCTACTATTGACTTTAGCATAAGCGTTAGCGGAAAAACCGGAACTGCAAAGGTGATTAATAAGGCTAACAATAAGGAAGCTGAAGTTAGTTTTGATTTAGAATTGTCGGGTTCAACATACTTTGCTAAAGGTGCTTTAGGATTTGTATTTAATGGAGTTCATACTATTACTGATTTTTCTGCAAAATCCAAAGCAGGACTTACAGAAAACGATATTCCTGCTGAAAAGCCTACGATGAAAGCTTTATATGATAACTATGGTGCAGTATCGATTGATTCAAACGGCTTTACATCAACCTCATCAACTATTGCGAGAGGTTTATTAAAGGATAAAAATGTTGCAGATTTCAGCGCTTCGGTTGACATTAAGGTAAATCCGGATGGCGAACTAAAGGCAGGGTTTATTTTTAGGGCTCAGTCAGCAGCATCGGGTACTGATGACTTAGAAGGATATTCTGCCGTTATTCAGAAAAAGACATCAACTGGCGCTGATTACAATCGTATGATGGTTGGGGTTTATAAGTACGGACTTGTAGACGGAAACTATAAATATTTGGGCCAAATAGCTCTTGATACAAATACCGCAGTTCTTGCGGATTATTGTAACTCGCAGACCGCTGCGGCCGGAAAGATTATTACTTTCCATATCAATGTTGTCGGCGATGTTGCACAGTTGTATTTTGAATGTGAAACCAAGAAAAGTCAAATTGTTACTGCGTACTTAAATGATCCTACTGATATTGAGAGAAAGAATCAAACACCGGCAAATGCAAGACCTTATTATCCGAGTGGAAAAATAGGTTATTATCTTGCAAAGGGTTCTCTTATCAACGCCTTAGGTTTGAATGTAGGTGCAGCAGAAGAGATAGTTAATGAACAAAAACCCGAAGGTGAGTTTGAACCTGGATCAGTTGACGGAAACTTTACAAATTACGGTACAGTATTAAAGGATGACGAGGGTTATTATTATACCCAAAGATCAATTGCAAGAGGTGTAATAAATAACAAAACTGTTTCGGATTTCAAGGCATCAGTTGATCTTAAAGTTGGGGATTATGGCGAACTTAAAGGCGGTATTATTTTTAGAGCACAGTCGGTTACAAGCGGTAATGACGATATGGAGGGTTACGCAGCAATACTGTTAAAGAAACCTGCTAACCAAGTCGATTATAACCGTGTCGTAATGGTGCTTTATAAGTATGGCGTTGTAGACGGAAACTATAAATATTTAGGAACTGTCGGAATTGCTACAAATCTTTCAGTGTTAGGATATTATGCAAATTCCGAATCCGCCGCAGCAGGACAGGTCGTCACGCTTCATTTGAATGTTGTCGGTACGAAGGCACAAATGTATTTTGAAGGAAAAACAAATCCTGATAAAAAGGATGTTGTAAGAAGAAGCCAGTTAGCAACATTTGACCTTAAGAACGAAACCGATGTAGAGAATAAAGAAAATATTGCTGTTTCAAAGCGAATTTATTATGAAAATGGTAAAATAGGATATTATATAGCAAAATCTACATTTATTGATGCAAAAAATATGTTTGTAATTGCCAGCGATGCTCTTTGGGATAATGAAGTTCAAGAGGGTGAAGAAACAACCGGTGATACCGATGCACAAATTGAATATTCTGCTGCTCAAAGTGTAAATTACGGAACATTAGGAAGTAATGGTTCAAAGTTGATTTCAAGCGCAAAGCATACAATAATAGCACCAATTGGTGTGGATGATATTGGCGATTATTCCTCTAATTTTAATAATTATTCGCTTTATTCATCATCAACAACAAATGGATTTGACATCAATAAAGGTAATTTGATTTCAGATACAGCCGGCACAAAGCGAGCAATACTTGACGGTGTTTCAACAACCGGATTTAATGCAAAGACAACCATAAAAATCGGCGAAGAGGGAACTCTCAAGAGCGGAATAGTATTCAGAGTAAACGATATTGACGGTTCGCTGATGAAGGATGGAACTCTCGGTGCAAACGAGATGTGTGGATATGCTGCAATACTATATAAAACACCTGGTCAAACAGAAGATTACGGCAGAGTTGTAATCTGTATTTACAAATATGGACTTGTTAAAGGTCAACGTCAGTATTTAGGCACAGTAGCTTCCAAAGCCACAACCGAACCGCTTAAAGACTATAATAAGAAGGTTACCGATGCAGCAGGTCAGGAATTAACTCTTTGTGTCAATGTAATTGATGACAATATTTCGGCGTATTGTTACAATACTAATAAGCCTTCTCTAAAGAGCGAAACATTAAATGCAGATTTAACAGCAATTACCGATATCGAAAATACAACACCGTCTCTTTCGGGAGTAAATTACAAGAGTGGTGCTATTGGATTGACTGCTACAAATTATGCTGAATTCACTGATTTCAGTATATCAGAACCGATAATGCCATCAAACGATGTTGGTAATTTGGCAGACCTTGACAGTTATACAATTTATTCAACTTCAGGTAAAGTTAATAAAAGCGCTTCGGGATATTTTGAGTCAGAATCTTCAGGAACAAAGAAGTTAATAGTAAATAATCTTACCGTTTCTGATTTTACTGCATCCTTTGATACTAAAATTGACAAAAACGGCAACTTGAAATCCGGTATCTTGTTTAGGGCAAATAATATTGGTAATGGACCTGACGATCAAGAGGGTTATGCAATTGTTTTAGTTCGTAACTACTCAACGCTTGGTGCTACCAATCCAAATCGTATTGATATTGTTATATTCAAATGGGGACTTCAAAATGGTAAAAAGGCATATTTAGGCGAGGTTGCAAGAGAGGTATATAAAAGCGGAGCTTCCTTTATGGATGGCAAAATGAATGGCAAAGAAATAACATTTGTCGTTAAGGTAAAGGGTGCCGCTATTGATGCTACGGCATATTTAACAGAAGATCCTTCAAACAAGCCAATAACATTTTCTTCAAACCTTAAATTTGCAGGAAAGAACGAAAAGGGAAGTATAGCTTACTACGATAAAGGTTCAATTGGTCTTATGATGATGAATACTGTTTCTGATCCGCTAACCCATAACTATATTAGGAACTTTAATATTGATGATGGTTCCGGTGTTTCAATAAAATCGACTAAATATACAGGTAGTTTATTTAGCCCTGTTACCGGTTACGGAATTATGTTTACAGTTATTGTGGCGATTGTCGTAGTATTAAGTGCATCTGGATTCTTTTTGGTGCTTAAAGGCGGAAAGTTTTTTAAAGGGAGAAGAATAAAATCATGAAGAAAGCAACTCTATATACAGATAAGCATTTTATCATTGATAAAGTGGATAAAAGACTCTTTGGCTCATTTTTAGAGCATATGGGTAGAGCGGTATATGAGGGTGTTTATCAGCCGCAAAATTTAAATTCTGACAAGAACGGATTTAGACTTGATACGCTTAAATATGTAAAGGATTTAGGTGTAACAGTAGTCAGATACCCCGGGGGCAATATTGTTTCTGCGTACAACTGGGAAGATGGTGTAGGCCCTAAAGAACTTCGTCCGGTTAGACTTGAAGCTGCTTGGCAAAACATTGAGGATAATAGTTTCGGTACTAACGAATTTATGGATTGGGCAAAAGTGGCAAACGTTTCTCCTATGATGGCTGTAAACCTTGGTACAAGAGGAGTAGATGCTGCAAGAAACTTGCTTGAATACTGCAATTTCCCATCCGGTACATATTATTCAGATTTGCGTATTAAACATGGATATAAAGAGCCTCATAATGTAAAGTTGTGGTGCCTCGGTAATGAGATGGACGGACCTTGGCAAATAGGTCATAGGGACGCTGATAAATATGGTACAATTGCCTGTCAAACAGCAAAAATAATGAAAGATATAGATCCAACTATTGAACTTGCTGCTTGTGGCAGTGCGGGAGTTGTTGTTCCAACATTTGGTACATGGGATGCAACGGTTGTTGACCATTGTTATAAGTACATTGATTATCTTTCAATGCATACATACTATAACAATCAAAACAAAACCGAAGAAGACACAAAGAACTATTTAGCAAGAGCTTTGAGTTTTGATGCTCAAATAAAAGCGGTACTTGCCGCTTGCGACTATTCTACAACAAGAAATAAATCTAAGAAAAAGATAAATCTTTCAATAGATGAATGGAATGTTGTATATAGACCGCACGGTAAAGTTCCGGCAGATGCAAGATGGACTAAGGCGCCTCATCAAATTGAAGATGTTTACAATCTTGAGGATGCTCTTGTTGTTGGAAGTATGCTTCTAACAATGATAAATCATGCTGATAGAGTTAAAATCGGATGCTTAGCACAACTCGTAAATGTTATTGCTCCTATTATGACATCTGATAATTCAGCTTGGAGGCAAACAATATTTTTTCCATTTGCTCATTGCTCAAAGTATGCAGAGGGTGTTTCTCTTAATAATGTTGTTGAGTGCGACAAGTATGATTCTAAGGATTATACAGATATACCTTATATTACATCAAGCGTGGTTTGGAATGAGGAGAAGGAAGAACTTAAAATCTTTGCTATCAATCGTGATTTAGATGAAGACAGCACTCTTTCTATGGATTTAAGACAGTTTGACGGATATTCAATTAAAAAGCACATTTTGTTGAATAGTAATAGTGTTAAAGATACTAATACAGAGGCGAATCCGTTAAATGTTGTTGAAAAACAGGTAAGCAATCATTCAAAAATTGTTGATGGTCGCTTAGAGGCATTAATTGAAAAACATTCGTGGAATGTAATTGTTCTTTCAAAGGAGAATTGATATGAAAAGGGTAACAAGTATTTTCCTAATCTTTTTGCTTGTTCTGACATTTTGCTCATGTAATAAAGATAATTCAAATGCGGCAAAAAAGCGTATGAGGGCAACTGCTGGAATGAACACAAAAACATCTAGCGATAAAACTCAAACCCAAACAGTTACTGATACAGGTGTTTTAAAAGGTTTAACCGAAACACACGCAAAAAGCAACAAGTCCGGTCAAAAGTATAAAAGAAATGTACTTCTTGATTTGCCTCAGGACAATTCAAATACTATTAAAATTGCTTGCGTTGGCGATAGTATAACATACGGTACATTATCTTCGGATCCGGCCACCAAAAGTTATCCTTCGGTACTTGCAAATCTTTTTAAAGCAAAGTTCGGTAACGCTTATTCTGTTAAGAATTACGGTCATGCGGGTGCATATGTTGCTGATTTTAATCGTGAAAACAAGAAACTTCAGTATAATAAGACCGATGAATATAAGCAGCTTTGTAAAGATAATCCGGATGTTGTTGTAATGATGATTGGAACAAACGATATAGGCTATATTTCAAACAATTCTAATATTAGTAAGTTTAAAAATGATTTCACACAACTTATTAAAAGTATCAAGTCGCTTAAATCCAACCCAATAATTTATATTTGTACGCCAATAGTTAGATATACAAGTTATATAAATACTATAAATTTTGACTATTTAATTGATGTAGAATTGCAGGTTGCAAGAGAACAAGGCGCAAATATAATTGATACCTATAATATTACAAAACAGTATTTTAGTTCAAAGCTTTATGAAACTGACGGACTTCATCCAAATGATGTTTCATATCCTTACTTGGCACAAACAATATTTAACGGACTTGTAAATGGCTTAACATCATATAAAAAAGGTGAGATTAAATCAACACCGGGATATGTAGTTTATGTTGACTCAAATAAGGGTAGTTATGATAGTGTAGGTGCCACTGCTAATAATCCAACAAGTAGTTTTGCACGAGCAGTTGAGCTTTGTATGGGTGGTGGAACCATAGTAGTATCAGGACCTATCACTCCGGCAACGACCGCTTATAAAAATACTGTTCGTGTTATGATAACAGGGGAAAATAAAGGAAAAATTACCGTTACAAGTATTGATCCATACAATAATACTGATTATCGAACGACAAATAATGCTCAGATATTTATGAGTTCTTCAATGTATTTGAACGGTGATTATGAGTTTAAAAATGTAACCTTTAACACTATTGAAGCAGGAGTGAAGTTCGTTTGTAATTACCATAATGTAACAATGGGTTCGGGTGTATCTTGTATAGCTACAACAGGCGGATATTTTCCATTTATTGTAGGTCATGATGTTGCGAGTGAAATTCAAAGAGATAGTGATTTGAACTGTAATGACAATTGTAATATTGTTATTAAGAGCGGTACATTCTCATATCTTAGGGGCGGAAATTTCCGTAGCGGTGCTTTAGATGCTTCTTCAAAATATCCTTACGGTACGGTTAAAGCAGGAAAAACCTTAAACATTGATATAAGCGGCGGAACATTTTCAAACCAAGACCCTTCAAACGAAGCAGCATACGATGCAAGGCTTTGTTCATTCGTCGGTCAAAATGCTGTTGAAAATGGCGCAAAAATAAATGTGAATATTACGGGCGGAACATTTAAAGGCTCACTATTTGCCGTTCCGAGAATGAATCCGTATTTCGGAAATGTGCCGACCATCAAGGGAGATATTTCCATAAATATTTCCGACGGTGTATTCTTAGGCTCTAAACTTAATGCTGTTCAAACATATACAGGTTCAAAGAATTCTTTAATAACCGGTGCATATAATCTTAATATTTCCAACGGTGCTTTTGCATCAAGCGGTAAAAAAGAGATACTTGCAAACGGTGCTTCTAATGCGAAATTAACATTATGTAGCAAAACTGAATATCTTAAAACTTGGGCGACAATTGAAGGCTTTGTACAGTAAAATCAGTTATAAATCTTGTGTGATACAAGATTTAACATAGGTTGCCAAATAACCGACTATGTGGTTTTGTATTAACCATTTTTGGGCAAATCTGATAATGCAAAACCTATATTTTACCGCTATAAGCCTTTGTGCTTATAGCGGTATTCTTAAATTACTTAACGGAGGGTTTATTATGTTTAGGAAAATCCTTTGCATTATTATAACCATAACAATTATGTATTCATTTTCCTTTAATACTTATTCCGCAACAAACGGCGAACCTACCGAAATTTCGGGATTTAAAAGTCACTTTATCAATTTAGGCGGAGATCCGTTTGTAACCTACCAAGATGGATTTTATTACTATATGGTTACAGGAAACGGTTTTTGTATAGCCAGATCAAGAGAACTTGGCAGAGTGAATAGTGATCCGGTTTCTGTATTTAAGTTGGCTGATTTGGGATTTAATGTAAAAGAGCTTTGGGCCCCTGAACTTCATTTTATTGATGGACATTGGTATATCTATTTCACAGCTTACGATGGTGATACTTCAGGACTTGCTAAAAATCATAGGATGTATGTTCTTGAAAGTGTAACAGACGATGTATTTGGAGATTACACATATAAAGGTCAAATAACCGAACTTGAAAGTGATTATGTTGGTACTACCGGCTATGATGCATCAAAGTATAAACCTGGCCATTTTGCAATAGACCAAACAATTGCTAATTGGAACGGAAAGTTATATGCTATTTGGTCCGGTTGGAACGGATATGAGAATATATCGCAAAGAATATATATAGCGGAGATGTCAAATCCTTGGACTATTAGCAGTAAGAGGGTCGAAATATCCCGTCCGGAATATGCTTTTGAAACCTATTCAACAGCACCGGCGATAAACGAGGGACCTCAAGTTTTGATTTCGCCTGATAATAAGACATTTAATATTGTTTATTCTGCAAATTTATTTACAAGTTCGCATTATTGTCTTGGTAATTTAACACTTAAAGAGAACGGAAATCCACTAAATGCAAGTGACTGGATTAAAAGCCGTGAACCACTTTTTGAAACAAGCAAAGAGAATAACACTTATTCTGTAGGCCATTGTTCGTTTACAACCTCTCCTGACGGTAGCGAAAATTATATGGTTTACCATGCGAGATCAGGGGAAAACACTAACGACTATCCAAGAGAAATAAGAGTTAAAAAATTTGATTTTTATGATGATGGAACTCCGTTTTTCGGGAATCCTATAAAGCCTGATGATATTTTAGATATACCGTCAGGAACGGCAAAAATTCAAAGAGAATTATTTGAAGCTGAAGATATGATACTAAGCGCTGATGCAAAGATTCTGGATAGTTATTCAACTTCTGTGGTTTCGTATTCTGAAGATTACTATTCAGGTGGGAAAAGAGTATCACTAACCGATTCAGGTGCTAATGCAAAACTCATGTATAATGCCGAAAAATCAGGCAGTTATAATCTTTCTATTCTTTCCTCCGGAAGTGGACTTTATCTAAAAATAAATGGAGAAACAAAAAATGTTAAAACCGGTATGAATGGAAATAACATAAATAATTTCTTTCATTATACAATTCCGGTAGAATTAAAATTTGGTCAAAATGAAATTGAATTTGGATATACAAGCTCTTTTTCAACGGGCTGTTACCTTGATTGCGTAGAAATATCAAATAAAGATGATGAAGAAAATGAATATAACAATCAGTATTTACTAAATCAGTCATCACAAAAGCAACAAGTATTGTTGCCTAAAATTAATAGGGCAAAACAAACATTTGAAGAAGGGAAAGAATATACATACACAAAGCTTTCTGAATTTGATAAATATTGGTTTAGTTCTCAACCGTTTTCAAATGAATATGGAGACGATATAGCCACATTTAGGATTGGTGGAAATAAGCGGATCCTTGTTAGCAATAGTGCGTTTGACAATCTTGCGGATTTTGAATCAGAGATATCTATTACCCCATCTGCTCAACATTTGTTAAGTGACGGAAAAACAACAGTTGCTTCAGAATTAAGTGTAAACACAGGAATACTCTTTAGAATCGAAGAGATGAGAGATATTTCTACCAATTCTTGCCCATTTAGCGGATATAGATGCATGTTCTTAAAAGGCAGCGACGGATCGCTTAAAATTCAACTGCATCAATATTATTTTACTTCAGCAACTAATAATGCAGCGGCATCAAAAGTAATTGCTACATCATCAGTAGGTCTTGTAAATATACCGGGGCATACTTATAAAATGAAAATAAATGTTGTAGGAGATACATTCTCAGCAGAGGCCTTTGATGAAGCAACACCGACGACAAAAATAAGCATATCAAATAAATCATTAACGGTAACAGGTATCACACCTGTTAAATCCGGTAGAATAGGTGTTTTTGCAAATTTGGGCACAGGAAGGGTTACACTTAACAGCCTTTCGGTTACACCAAAAAAATCTTATTTGCCATTGTTTACAAAATATGTTTCTAATGCGAACGATGTGACCGAAAAAGACGGAACAATTTCTATGCCTTCCGCCGTTACAAAGTTAATGCTAAATAAAGAAATTTCTGATTTTTATGGATATGCTAAAATAAGAATAACAAACACTAAGGGCGCCGTTCAAGCAGGTTTTTGTTTTAGAACTCAAAGTGTTGTAACGGCTTCTCCGGGTGTTTCGGGATATGGAATTTATCTCCAAAGAACGGCCGATTACGCAACCAACAAAACCGTAATCAACTTTACAAAATATGGTAATAACGGAGCATCAGACAATAAAAATTTAGGAAACCAATCATTTATTGATACACATTTATTATCAGACATAACAGATACTAATCAAATTGTAGGACTAACATTTGATTTTTATGTAACAGTGATTGGAAACAAAATGTTTGTAAAGGTTGTAAGGGCAGATAATCCTTCTATTTTCTCAGAGTTTAAATGGGAACTCGACAACAAATACTATACTGTAAATAAGAATTATCCGGTTTACTACGAAAAGGGAGATATAGGCGTTTTCTCTAATGGGGTGGTGCAAATTTCTTCTTTAGAAATAGGAATTCCAAGTAATAAAACATTCAATTATTTAGAAAATGATGAAAAAAGCGGATATACTACAACCGAGTTTGATAATCTTTTCTATACAAATAAAAATGTTGCTGTTTTATCAGCAAAAACAGGTTATTTTATTGATGAAAAATCTATAAATCAAATAGGTTTAAAACTTAATTCTTATAATGATAATGTTGTAGTAATTAGCAGTAATTCTACTGATACAACAGTTTTAAATAATCTATTTAGAAAGATAACTATTGGAGATGCTAATGTTGACGGTAATATTGACATCAGAGATATAATTTTGATTAAAAAGCATCTCTCAAATGATAGTAGTATTGCATTTTCAAATTCTGATTTTAATGGCGATGGTAAAATAAATTCGATAGATATTGTAAGTTTAATCAATTTGTTAATAGGGAACTAAATAAAAAACGGAGCCAACAAAAAGTTGGCTCCGTTTTTGTATTATTGAAGATTTCTTTTAGAGTTTTTAATCTGTTTACGATATGATCCCGGGGTCATATTATAGTGTTTTTTATAAAGCCTGATAAAGTAATCAGGACTTGTGAAACCACATTCATAGGCAATATCCGAAATAAGCAAGTCGGTTGTTGATAAAAGCCTATTAGCATAAAGCATAGCGGCATAGGTTAAATCGTCATTCGGCGTAACATTAAATAGTTCTTTATATTTTGTTGAGAATCTCGAACGGCTTAAATTAACATGCTTTGCCATCGTTTCAATTGACCACTGCTTTGGATTTTGAAAGATAAGTGAACGAAGATCATCAAAGCGGAATTTAGCAGAAATGCCTTCATAATTGATTCTTCTTCCTCTTTCTTTAGAAATATCTTCAAACATTTTTGCAATAAGATGATTTATTGTTTGTTTATAATCATTGAATTTTTTAACAGAACAAATTTCAACTTTTTCGATCGTATTAGTAATATCGTTTTGCAAATTTGTATAAAAGATTGTATTGACCGGAATGTTGAGTTTGCTGAATTCTTCTTGATTATCAACATTAAAATGCAAAAAGTTGTGTAACATTTGAATTTTGTCGGAAAAGTAGTTTAGTGGGGTGTTTGGAGAAAATAAAATACAAGCATTGGAGGATGTAGTAACAGTTGTTCCACCCAAGGTAATGTTTACCGGATTTATAAAATGAAGAAATATATATAAATTACAAGATTTATTTGAAATATGAAAACCAATAGGTTCTCTTTTCAGATGCATAGCTTGGTCAGCAGAATAGTTAAGCATATTATCTTACTCCTAAATAATTCTTTAGTATATTTTATCATAATTTTATCAAAATACAAATATTTATTTGAGGTTTTTGCTATAAATTGAACAAAAAGACTGTTTTTTAGCACAAAAAATCATATAGACTTTATGTTTTTATTTTTGTTTATAGATAATTATAAAAATAATACACAAAATCGATTTTTTGTTTTAAATAATAAGCAAATAGACCATTAGTTTACAAATAATGTTGAGTAAAGTAGTGCAATATGTTAAATTTACATTGTAAATAAATGTATTATCTCGTGGTAGATATGCATTATTATAAAAGGAGGTATTTTTATGAAAAAAATTCTTAGTATTATCATTTGTATAACTCTTATTTTGAGTGTGCTTATGGTACCTATGACTGTTAGCGCTGCAAGTGAACAGTCATACAAAACATCCGATTATTCATGGGATGGAACAGGAAATGCTGTCGTAAGCGGTAGCGCTACTCGTGTTAAAACATTAAGTGATGGCACAGTTGCAGCAGTATATTATGTTGGCGGCCAAGGAATTTACTTTGCGAAAAGTGCCGATAATGGATTGACATTCAAAAATCCTGTCCGTATTGCAAGTAATGTTACTCATGATACTTATGGCCGACTTGAAGTTCAAAATGCAAACTTTATTGAACTTAAAGACGGAAAAATCATGGCTGCATATCGTAATAATACATTTACGGGTAGTCCTGAAACAAAGCCTTGGATAAATTACCATACTTCAATTTGTTATAAGATTAGTGAAGATGGTGGCGCTACTTGGGGCGATGAGCATGTGGCAGTTGAGTGGACAAATACCGATCCTAATCAAAAACATGATTCAAGTCCTGATCATGGTTTTTGGGAACCTGATCCGGTTTATATAGGCGATACACTGTTTCTTTACTATGCCGATACAGTAACACCTACTAATAACGAGGATCTTTGTTATCAACATATTTCCTATGTTATTTGGAATGGTAGTGAATTTGGTGTTCCTGCAATAGCTCAAAACGGTAACACTCATAATTCTCGTGATGGTATGAGCGTTGTTACTAAGCTTTCAGATGGTACTTATGCTATGGTTTATGAATCAACTGCAACAAATGATGAAGATATCACATTTGTAATTAAGATGTCTAAATCAACCGATGGTATTGTTTGGAGCGAACCTGTTATCGTGTCTGCACCTGAAAAGGCATTAGCCGAGAAAAGCATTGATCGTGGTGAATCTGCTTCAAACTGCAATCCGTATATTATTACATTACCTGATGGTAGAGTTGCTGTTTCTTATAATACAACTGATTTTTATAATGGTCTTACATGTGACTATATGTCATATATGTTGGGTGTTCAGGTTATGATTTCAAATGCCCCTGTAACAGGTACTTCGACCGAAAGCACGGCATCATTTACTAAAGTTCAGGAAAAAGTAAAAGAAATGGCAGAAAATGATGTTACAAAGTCTGCTTGTCTCAACTATAAAGATGGTTATCTTTTCGTTTACTACAATGTAGGTAAGAATACAAGTGCTACAACACATACATTCTCAGGAATCAACTATTCTTATATTAATATGTTAGAAGAAGTTGTTGAAAATGGTGACCACTTAAATGATTATAAGTCTTATTATTCATCTGGTACAGCGACTGAAACCGCTGAGGGTATTCAAATGTCTGCCGCAGGTAATGTAAAACTTATTTATGGTGGAGTAGATACAGTTGTTAATAAGACCGAGAGCGCTATTGATGGTCTTAACTTATATAGTGCTGATACTTATGTAACAAATAAAACAAGCGGTATTACTTTTAATGCTGATAATATTGCGTGTGCAACAACTACTGCAAGGAGCTATATTGATTCAACAAAGAATATTGAAAATATTAGCGCATCTGCAAATATTAAAGGTAATTCAGCCGGTGGAATTTATGGCGGATTTGCCCTTAGAACACAGGTAGATTCTTGGAATACTTCTGCAACCTCATTCTATACTCCCGGTTATGCAGTAATCGTTAAGAGAGACACAGCTGCTCTTAAAAACCTTGTTGTTATGGTTAGATACAACAACTCAACAAAGGCAGTTTATGAAAAGAATACAACCGTTAAGGACTTTTTCACCGATGCAAAAACAGACTGCAATGTTGTTTTGAAGGTTTGGACAGATGATACATATTTCTATGCAACCGTTACAAATCCTTCAAACCAAAAGACAACAGAAGAGTATAAATATAAATGGGATATTACAGCTTCTAATGCCGCTTATGCAGGAACATATTTTGAAAATGGTGCATTTGGTTTAACATTCCATGGAACCCATACATATTCTAATCTAACATTAAAAAAGCTTACATATACAAATAAAGATGTATTTAAGAAAACCGCTTACAATACTAAGGCTTCAGCAGATATTAAAATTGGTAGTACATCTAATCAGCAGGGTTTTGCTCTTAGAGTTCAAGATGCCGCAGCCGAAGCTCCTGGATTTAAGGGATATGGCTTATTCTTAGTAAAGAGTGGTGCCGGTTTTAAAGTTCAACTTACTAGATATGGTACTAATTCTGCAAAGGCAGAGAGAAAAAACTTAGGTGCAATATATACCTCTCCATTATTAACGCAGTTCTCTCAAAACGATACAATTACCGGTCAAACATTAAGACTTTCTTATGTAACTGATGGTAGCAAAATCAAAATTACTGTTTCAAATCCAAATATGCCTTTAGTAGCTCCTGTTGAATACAACTGTGATTTAGCAGATAAGTCAGTAAGTGGTTCAGTAACATATACAGACTATTATGAAAATGGTGCCTTTGGTATTTATAACCATGCAAGTGATGCGCTATATTCAAATATCTCTTATCAGGTGTTGCCAAAGAACATTTCAAATATGACTGAATCAGGATTTACATCTTATGCTCCGACAAATAGCGAAGGATTTGTATTCCAAAATAACGAATATGTTTCAAAAGATATATTATCTAAAAAACTTATTGCAATAAATAGTATTGCTGCTGATATTGATGCGAACGCAACATTCAGAATCGGCAATGATGGCGATCTTAAAGCAGGAATTATTTTCCGTGCAAATAATATAGGTAATAATCCTGACGATATGTCCGGATATTCTTGCGCAGTATTTAAGACTCCAAATACAACAACAAATTATAGCAGAATGGTACTTCTTTTCTATAAGTGGGGAAGAAATGCAAACGGCAAGCTCTGCTATTTAGGAACTATAAAGTCAATTGTTGATACAACCTCACTTAAATCGGTTTACCCTGATACAGAAAACAGCAAACTTGCATCTGTTGGTAAACTTGTTAGAGTAAATCTAAAGGTTGTGGGCGACAATGCTTCTGCCACATTTGATATCCTTGATAATGATGGCAATGTATTAAAATCAAGTGCCGAATTAGCAACTACCCTTTCTAGTGGAAACTTTGCTTCTGAGACAGTAAAAACCAATTATAATGCCGGTTATTATGGAATCTCAATGAGCACAAGAGGTAGTGTTGTTAATTTTGACTGTATAGCTGATGAGCTTTCAAATATTGCAGATTATACACTTTATAGTAGCGATACAAACAATATTATTAAGGATTCATTTAATAACAAGATGTATTCTATTACCGGTGGTCAAAAACAAGCAGTTTTAAAAGGAAAGACTGTTGATGAGTTCAAGGCTTCTTGCACATTAAAGAGTACATCGGCCGGTGTAACATATAATATGGGATTTGACTTTGGCATTAACGAAGCAACCCATTCCGGTAAAGCATATAATACAAATCACGCAACTATGGGCTACGAAGGATATAGAGTTGTTCTTGTAAGAAATGCAAATAACAGCGCAAATCCAGAGGGTGCGGCGCTTTATCTGTTTAAGTTTACAAAAGAAAGTAACGGATTTGTTAGAACTCAAGTAGCTGTGGGCTCTAATGCCGATATGTTCGCGGATTACACCGCTTATGGTGATATTTCTGTTGACCTTAATGTTCTTTATAAGAATGGTGTTGTTACTGCCAAGGCAACAATGCACGATTATAAATCAAGAACAGTTTCAGTTACAAAGGATATCGGCGAAAATGTTAGCGGATCAACCGGTTGGTTTATTTCCGGCGGTGGCGCTGTATGCTCTCCATCTGTTGTTAAAGATTTGACCGATGAGGTTATAAACGAAACTAACAGTTCAAAGGGTAATGTTTATGCTCTTGTAAACGGAGGTTCTGCTAAGGTTGGCGATATTGTTGAAATTGGTGTAACTCCTTCTTCAAATCATTATGTTAAGGATGTTTATTACAAGGTAGACGGCGTTAATAACACCGTAGAAAAGGTTGACGGAAAATATCAATTTGAAAAGACTTACGGTGCAACAAACATAGCTGCAAACTTTGGTTTGATTGCCGACTTTGATGATAACGGCACAGTCAATGCTTTGGATCTTGCAAACCTAATTAACTATTTGTTGAACAATACTGAATATGCAGAGGTTGCAGATGTTAATATAGATGGCAACGTAAATATTATTGATCTTATAAAGATTAAAAAGTTGTTAGCTATGGGTGGCTTATCTGATCCGAATACATTAAAAATTGCTTGCGTAGGAGATAGCATCACTCAGGGTGTTGGTGCTACCGGTTGGCAGAACGGAATTTCTCCAACTTGCTATCCTTCAATGCTTCAAAAGAAGTATGACAGTAGTGAAGTTTCCGTAGCTAATTTTGGTAAAGGCGGAAGCTATGTATTCTATAAAGATGGAAGAGATTCTGCCCTTTATTACAATAATACTGATGAGTATTTAGCATCAAAGAATTATGATGCGGATATAGTTCTTATTATGCTTGGCACAAACGATTGTAGAGCAATGACTGCACAAAGTGATTATGAAGGTTTTGAAACTCAGTTTGACGCTCTTGTTAAAGAGTATTTAGATCTTCCTTCACATCCTCAAGTATTTGTTGTGACAAATGCTAATATGTCTATATACGACGAAATGAAAAATTTAGATTATAATGATAGACTTGAAAATATCATTATTCCTGCTCAAAAGCGTGTTGCGGCCGCTAATAATTGCAAAGTATTTGATTTACATAATGATCTTATGACCGAGTTTTCAAATCCTTCTAATCTTTCCGCAGTAGATGGCTTACATCCAAATGATGCAGGATATGAGATTATAGCAAACTATTTTGCAACAAAGCTTTCTGCATATATTTCTGAATAAATATTATTGATAAATCCGAGCTACTTTTCTTTTAAAATGTAGCTCGGATTTTTGGTGTCTTAAAATGAAGAAGGGTCTTTGTCAATAGTTGGGGTAAAGAGTTAAAATGAAAAGATTTTAGGACATGAGCAGTCGCCGGTCAGGCGGCTGCTTATTCGTTGTCTTGTTGATGAGAAAACATATGTAAAATACGGTATTCTTTGCTGAACTTCTTTTGTTCGGCTTTGCGAACTCTTTCAAACGCCCGTATAACTTGCCTTATTCAGTGGTATTTATCTACAATATGAAACGAGATCAAATATGCGGATAACCGTTGTTACCGAAAGAGAAACCTCTCGAGCAACAGACGAAAAAGAGCATTCATTTGTCAGTTTGTTAATTATGTAAGCAGATAAACGATTTTTCTCGATATTTTTTATTATTACCCCTTGTGATCCGAGCAGTTTTTCTGTAAAATGATTGTAGAGCATATTTTTGTCTCCGTTTATGGTCTTTTTGTCAATTCCATTTTAACGGATTTTCGCAAAATATGCTCTACTTTTTTTATTTTTCTTTTGTAGGCTCTATTTCGCTACCCCAACATTTATTATAGGGCCTTTAGAATGTTTAATAGAGAAAAAGAAAGAGCAGACATACCCGGTCACACTTCACACCGACCAATGTAGTGTCTACTCATCAGAGGGCTTTTATCAAGCCCACAAAGATTATACTAATATTATACGCTCAATGTCAAGAGCAGGAACTCCTACAGACAATCCCATTATTGAATCTTTGAATGGTTGGATAAAAGAAGAAATGAAAATTGATTTCAATCTCAAATCCGCCGAGTGTATACCCTCGTTCATTGAAAAGTATGTTCGTTACTTCAATAACGAAAGATTGTCATACAAACTTAATTACAAAACCCCTGTTCAATACAGAATCGAACAAGGGTTTAAGTGATTGGTGGTTTTTACTGTCTACTTTTACTTGACAAGTTCAATTCGTCTTTGTAAACAAATACAACCGAAATAGATGCTATGTTTTAATCACCATATCGTGTGATTTTGTAGCATGTTTTGTGCTTTGGAAAGATATGGTGATCAAATGGTTATAGAAAGTTGAAATAGTGTAAATCCACACTGTTTCGACACGAAATCTTTGATTTTTGGAATTGTAATTTATAATTATATGGCGAATTATAATTGTATTTTGTATTGATTTATAAAGCCAATTTTGATATTATTTTACAAATCGCTTTATTTTGTGGGTGAGGCTTATGTCTAAAAGATTTTCAAGATTTCTTTATCAACCTTGTATTCCGTTGGGTAAAGACGGCAGATGTGCTACTGCATGCGAAGAGCATATAGAGCTGTCTCGTAAAGCTGCGGCTGACAGTATAATTTTGCTTAAAAATAACGATAATGTGTTACCACTTGAAATGGGAGTGCGTGTAGCACTTTTCGGCAAAAGTGCTGTCGATTATTTTAAGGGCGGCGGCGGCAGTGGAGATGTATATACAAAATACGTAAGAAATATTCTTGATGGTTTGCGTATTAAAGAAAAAGAGGGAAAACTTTCTCTGTTTGAGCCGCTAAATGAGTTTTATGAAAATCACGTAGCAAAGGAGCGCGAGCGTATAAACAGGGAAGCGGCTGTTGCACAAAATTTTGTTAATAACGAAATTCCGAGAACTGACGCTGTTCGCAGAAGCTTAGCGCTTGCAGAGGTTAATTTTAAATATCAGGTGAGTGAGCCTCACATCTCTGATGATTTGCTTTTAAGTGCTGCTCAAAACGCGGATACTGCAATAATTGTAATAGGCAGATTTTCAGGTGAGGGCTGGGACAGAAGCGATCGTAAGGATATAAGAGATTTTTATTTAAACGATGACGAAAAGGACTTGGTAAAAAAGGTAACTGAGCATTTTGGAAAAGTTATCGTGGTGCTTAATGTCGGTGGAATAGTAGATACCAAATGGTTTAAGGATAACAGTAAAATTTCTGCATCCCTTTTAGCTTGGCAGGGCGGTACCGAAGGCGGACTTGCTACCGCAGATGTGCTTTGCGGTGATGTAAATCCTTCGGGTAAGCTTACAGATACCTTTGCATCGTCTTTTGACGATTACCCATCATCCTATAATTTTAACGAATCCTACGATTATGTTGATTATACAGATGATATATATGTAGGCTACCGTTATTTTGAAACTGTACCTAAGGCTAAAGAAAAGGTAAATTACCCATTTGGCTTTGGGCTTTCGTATACCAATTTTAAGCTATCGGATATTAAGGCGCAGGACGACGGACAGAATATTACAGTAAGCCTTAAGGTTACAAACATAGGCGGACTTAGCGGTAAAGAGGTTGTTCAGGTTTATTACAGTGCACCTCAGGGTGTTTTGGGGAAACCCAAAAAAGTGCTTGCTGGCTTTAAAAAAACAAAACTTTTAAAAAGCGGCGAGAGTGAGGACATTAAAATAACCTTTGCCATTAATGATATGGCAAGCTATGATGATGTCGGTAAATTTCAAAAATCTGCTTATTTGTTAGAGCGGGGCGAATATAAAATATATGTGGGAACATCGGTAAGGGATGTTACCGAAACAGAGTATAGTTATACTGTAAGAGAACCGTTTAGAGTAACAGAGCAGTTGATTTCAAGATGTGCTCCAAAAAAGCTTTCTAAAAGAATGGTAAGCGACGGAAACTATGAGACTTTAGAATGTATACCGTACGAGTGTGAGATTTCACATCAGCATGAAATAACTTCTGTGCTCGAAGATATTTGCAAATTAGAGGATGTAGGTGAAAAGGCAACACTTGATGAATTTGTAGCCCAAATGACAGATGACGAGCTAATCTGTCTACTTGGGGGATATAAAAATATTGGTGTTGTTAATACTGGCTGTTTTGCTCCGCTCGAACGTTTGGGCGTGCCGCCTGTTCCTACAGCCGACGGCCCTGCAGGTGTGCGTCTTTTCAAGGATACAGGTATTTCTACAACCGCCTGGCCTGTAGCAACAGCCCTTGCAAGCACTTGGGATACGGAGTTACTTTATGAAATAGGTGTTGCAGGCGGTATAGAGATTAAAGAAAATAATATTGGTATTTGGCTTATGCCGGGCATCAATATTCACCGCAGTCCGCTTTGCGGAAGAAACTTTGAATATTTTTCTGAGGACCCATATTTGTCAGGTATGATGTCTGCCGCAATCGTTAACGGTGTTCAGTCTGTAAAGGTTGCCTGTTCACTAAAGCATTTTGTCTGCAATAACAAAGAGGTAAACAGGCGTTTTTGCGATTCAAGGGTTTCAGAGCGTGCGTTGCGGGAAATATATCTTAAAGGTTTTGAAATTTGCGTAAAAAAGGCTCAGCCTTGGACGGTAATGTCCTCTTATAATCTTATAAACGGTGTATATACCTCTGCCAATCCTGAGCTTATTACGGGAATACTCCGAGAGGAGTGGGGATTTGAGGGATTAGTTGTATCTGATTGGTTTAACCGAGCTGTTCATTCCGATGAGGTTTTGGCAGGAAATGATATAAAAATGCCAAATGGTGATTCAGAGGAACTTAAAATCGCACTTAAAAACGGAAAAATTACACGTGGCGATTTACAGGCTTGTGTGAAAAGATATATGCAACTTATTTTAAAATTCGATTAAAAAATGTGACTGTCTTATCGAGGCAGTCACATTTTTCTTATATTATCAGTTAATAATATTTACATTTTCTTGGTTTTTTCTAATGATCGGTATTCTTTAGGTGTCATACCTGTATGCAAATGAAACTGCTTTGAGAAGTAATGCGATTCTTTATAACCCAGCCTTTCGGCAATCTGCTTAATATTAAGAGCTGTATTTGTAAGCAGTACCTTTGCCATATCTATGCGCTTATTTAAATAATAGGTGTAGGGCGGTATTCCGTAATATTTGCGAAATACTTTGTTTGTGTAGTCGTTTGAACGGTAGATAAGGGAAGAAAGCTCGTCCATTGAAATATCCTCTGAAAAATGGCTTTCAATATAATCCTTAAGAATTCTTACTTCTTCGGGCATCTCTTTGTTTTCTTCGATTTTTTTAGTAAGCCGCATAAACAATTTATGAAGCAACATACAGCATTCTTCCATTATTGTATCTGTAGGAAGATTTTCCTTTGTTTTTTTAAAGATTTCCACAAATATTGGATAAAGGGACTCGCAATTATTAAAAAGTATTTGATTATTAAGCTTATAGGCTTTAATAAAAGAGGGAATAGCCGTACCCTGTAGATTAACAAATATCTTTTCCCAAGGGTCATCCGCACTACTGGAATATTTTTGATGGCTGCCAAGAGGAAGGATATACATATCTCCGGCTTTGGGGGTAAATTTCTTTCCGTCAAGCTCTAAACTGCCGCTACCCTTAATTATATATTCAAGTACACAGGTTTCGGCACAGGGGCGGTCCATAGAATAGGTTCCGTCACAATAGGATTTTCCACTCATCCAAACCCAAAATGTTGGAGCTTCGGTAGGGGATACGAATATGTTTAAGTCCTCGTGCAAAGTTGTTCACCTCGAAAAAGAATGGGTTTTTTTGTAAATAATGATAATTTTTGATTGAATTTAAGAATTAATTTTATTCGGTTTTGAGTAAAACAAAATAAAAGATTACCTTTATCTATATATTAGCACAATAGTAATTAAAATGCAAAATAAAATTGAATTGTTAACTTTTTAAATTGTATGTGGCATTGAATGTAGTAATTAACTATGAGATAATAAAATTGCGAAATGGTCTTTCTTTGGTTGTTTCTTATTTATTTTTTACTGAAGGGGAAAAAGCTATGAAAAAAAGTTTATTAAGAGTTATTTCGACTATTATGGCAATCGCTATGTTAGTAACAGTTTTCGCTGGTTGCGGTGACAAGGCTGACGGCGGTGCTAATGCAAAAGTTAAAACAATAAGTCTTCTTGTTCCTACCGATATAGCAGAGGAAACAGAGGCTGTTGTTAAGGCTTTTCACGAGACACACAAGAATATTAAGGTAGAGATTGTTGCAAGCTCGGGCGATGCGGGTACTACACCTACAGAAATCAGTAAACTTGCGGCTTCTAAGAAAATGCCTGAGGTTGCATTCGGTGTTGAGGATTTCGGTTATATTTTAAGCCAAGGTCTTGCTTATCCGCTTGACAATCTTTTTGAAGCCGATCCCGATAAAGGGGATGCGCTTGATGCCGGTATTAATAATTATACATATTTCGATCACCTTTATGCACTTCCTTACCGTGTTCAGTTTAATGGAATAATGGTTAATCTTGACCTAATTGAAACAAAGAATCTTGATGAGCCTGACTATAACTGGACTATTGATGAGTTTGTTGATCTTGCAAAAAAAGCAACCGACAATAAGTATTCGGGTATTAACATCATTGTAGATAGTAGCGACCCGACCCATAACCTTGATACAAAGCTTATGGGTGGCTTGCTTAATGCTCCTTTACAGTTGTACGGCTATGATATGGGCACTCATAAGTTTAATTTTACAAACGGTGCTTGGGGCAAAGCAAAGGCTTATGTTGAGGAATTAAAGGCAGTTCCCGGTCTTATCTCTGATAACCTTAAGGAATGGGATAAGAGAAATAACGGTGTTCCAGATGCTTATGACCAGAAGTTCGGCGGTAAGGGTGATGCTTTAAAATCAGGTAAGGTTTTATTTGGTAACCACAACTCTTGGGAAGTTAATTGGATGAAAAAGGGCTTTAATTTCGAGTGGGACCTTTATCCTGTTCCCCATGCTGAGGGTGTAAAAGAAAGAATACAGACACATGTTGACTATGTATTCCTTACTTCTGCTGTAACAGAAGATAACTGCAAGGAAGCTTACGAGCTTGCTAAGTTCTTGAGTTACGATAAGGACGGTTGTATTGCTCGTATGGATTGGGGTAAGGATAATCTTGAAAATTTTGCTATTTATACTCCTGCAACCGAGAACAAGAAAGTTATCGAAAACTATAACAAGCGTGATTATATACCTGACGGTATGAAATATATGCTTGAAACAATTATAGAAGACCCTGAAACCATTTTCATTGCAGATGCAAATAAAATTATTCCTAACTTCTGGAACGATTTGGCCGATTACAGAAAACAGGTTGAAGAACAGATAAAAAACGGCAGCGACCCGTATGCTCTTGCAGCTGACTATGAGAAAAAGGTTAATGCTGCTGTCGAGGCTTCATGGTCAACCTTTGTTAGGAAACTTGAAAAAAATCTTGAAGCATTTTACGAAAGCCATCCTTATGAAAAGAAATAATTAATCTTTTTTAGAATAAGGAGGTGTAGAAAATGCGAATGCGTTTAATAAGCGGTATACTTGCCTGTTTATTAATCACATCAACCGCTTGTTCCTGTAAAGCTAAACCGACGGACACAAGTTCTAATACTGCTACAAAAACAAAGCTCCGCTATACATTTAATGAAGAAGTGCTTGCTTTTGTTTCTGACGGTGAGCAGAAATTTAAACTACAGGACAAGGGGTATGTGAAGATTTACGGTAAATCTGAGCTTGATGAAAGTACAGGAACAATTATAAATATAGATCCCCAAAAAACATATCATAAAATTGACGGTATCGGCGCTTCTTTTACTGAAACATCTGCTTATCTTATGGCACAGATGTCCGAAGAAATGCGCAACGATGTAATGATAAAGCTTTTTGACAGCGAAAAGGGAATAGGCTTAAAGCTACTCAGAAATACCATTGCCCCCTCTGACTATACTCCTTACGAATATGCAAGCTATGACGATATGCCTGAGGGTGAAGAGGACTTCGAGCTTGAACATTTTGATATGTCCGCTGTAAATGACCAGATAAAAATAACTAAAAAGGCATTTGAAATGAATCCTGATATTAAGTTGTTTTTGTCTCCCTGGACAGCACCTTTATGGATGAAAACCGCGCGTGATTGGTTAGCTGTAGAGCAACCAAAGCTTCGCCGAGACTGTTACGATGTTTATGCCCGTTATCTTGTGAAATGCATACAGGGCTATGAAGAAAAGGGTGTCCCTGTTTTTGGAATAACTGCACAAAACGAGCCTTTTACCGTAAGAAAATGGCCTGGTATGAATTGGACATGGAATGATCTGGCAAACTTCACTAACGACAATTTACGTCCGGCTCTTGACGATGCAGGTCTCAAAACCGAGATTTATAATCTTGATTATAACTGGAGTAACAGTGAAGCAGCCGATAACATAATGGCAACGACTATGAATACCACGCAGGGAATTGCATACCACTGGTATAGTGGCGAACCGGAGGTTATGGCAAAGTCCAAGGAATATTTCCCCGATAAGACTATATATGTAACAGAGGCGGCAGGCGGTACACCTTCAGGGACATTGCAGTTGCTGAATATATCCTCTAAGATTTGCCGTTCTTTCAGAAGTGGTTCAAGCGGTTATATTCTATGGAATATGGTGCTCAACCCAGTAGGAGGACCTTCTGTAAAGAACCGTTTTGGGGAGAGTATGGACACTGAGTGTACAGCACTTGTAACCTATGATGAGGATTTAAAAACAGTTAGTTATCCTAATGATTACTATGCTTGTGCACATTACAGTAAGTACATACTTAAGGATGCTGTGCTTGTTGATTCCACTGATACGGGTGAGAAGAGTGAATACAAGCTTGTAAACAGCGTATCACTTAATCCCAACGGCAGTATGGTGATTAATGCTGTAAACAGCGATACCTCTTCCAATGCTGTAATAAAGTTTATTATGGGCGATAAGGTAATGGAAATTACTCTACCTAAGAGAAGTGTTGTTACACTTACCTGGGATGCTAATATATAAGTTTGAAAATCGGGTTAACCGATTTAAAAATAAAATCTATTATGAGGTGAAAAACTGTGAAAATGAAAAAAATTCTCGCATTGCTTCTTTCCCTTGCACTTTTTGTAGGAATGATTCCTGCAAGCTATCCTGTATCTGCTGAGGATGCTGTAACACCCGCAACGGGTACTGTTTCTGTCAAAAATACAG
>DFHZ01000176.1 GCA_002371985.1 Ruminococcaceae bacterium UBA3710
CATCGGTCTCCAAAACCGAGTGCCGAGGGTTCGATCCCTTCTGCCCCTGCCAAAAGACCATTTCTCTTGGAATGGTCTTTTCTTTTAAATATAAAATCCTTATAAAAGAAAGGTCGGTTTATATGAAAAATTCTTTGTGCTTTAGCGAAGCGAACATACTTCTACCTAAAGATAACTTTGAAAAATTTTCCGTTATTGCCTGTGATCAGTTTACAAGTGAGCCGGAGTATTGGCAATCAGTAAAAGATTTTGTTGGTAATGCTCCGTCTGCTCTTAACCTTATTTTGCCTGAGATTTATCTTACCAATGATAATTCTTCACAGATAGAAAAAATAAATGCAAAAATGCAAGAGTATTTAGATGCGGGTGTTTTTGAAGAAATCAATGATAGTTTTATCTTTACAAAGCGTGTGCAAAGCGACGGTATTGTCAGATTAGGTCTTATCGGTAAAATAGACCTTAAAGAGTATTCATATCTTCCGGGGAGCAAAGGAGCAATTCGCTCTACTGAAAAGACAGTTCTTGAGAGAATACCTGCAAGGGCAGATATAAGGCGTGGTGCTATAATCGAAATGCCGCATGTTATGTTGCTATTTGACGATAGCCAGGATACTTTAATGACCTATCTTCAAAAAACCGAAGAAAGCCTTAAAAAGTTATACGATTTTAAACTTTTTGGCGGTTCGGGAAGTATTTCCGGCTACAAAGTATGTGATGATGCTCAAAAGCAAGAAATTAAAAAACTTTTATCTGATATTCAGGATAAAAATGACGGCTTATTATTCTGTGTTGGCGACGGAAACCACTCACTCGCTGCTGCAAAGAGTATTTATGAGCAAACAGGCTCTGAGAATGACCGCTATGCTTTGGTAGAGATAGTTAATATCCATTCACCGGCAATAAATTTTGAGCCTATTTACAGAGTCCTTTTCGGCGTTGACCCTGAAAAGGCATTAGATAAGTTTTTAAATAATTTCTCCGCCTCTGATGGAGAATATACGCATAAATTCAAATGCGTTTCCAAAAACTTTAAACGGGAAGTTACTATAAAATCTGATTTTACCTTGCCCGTAGCGGCACTTCAAGATTTCCTTGATAATAAAATGTCGGATACCGAAATAGATTATGTTCACGAAATTGCTTCTACATTAAAGATTTCTACTGCAAAAGACGACAGATTAGGTTTTATATTTGACGGTATGGATAAGTCTGAACTTTTTGAAGCGGTAATAAAGGACGGTTCTCTCCCAAGAAAAACATTTTCTATGGGAAGTGCTCTTGATAAGCGTTTTTATCTTGAAGCGAGAAAAATTAAATAATTATTATATTTCTTACAGTATTAAAATACCCCCAAGACAAGTAGTGTCTTGGGGGTAATCTATTTTATTTATGATTATTTATTAAGTGCTTCTTGAACAGCAACTGCACAAGCAACTGTCATACCAACCATCGGGTTGTTACCGGCACCTATAAGTCCCATCATCTCAACATGAGCAGGAACAGATGAAGAACCGGCAAACTGAGCATCAGAGTGCATACGACCCATTGTATCGGTCATACCGTAAGAAGAAGGACCGGCACCCATATTATCGGGGTGAAGTGTTCTTCCTGTACCGCCGCCTGAAGCAACAGAGAAGTAGTTTACGCCGTTTTCAACACACCATTTCTTGTAAGTTCCTGCAACAGGATGTTGGAAACGAGTCGGGTTAGTTGAGTTACCCGTAATGGAAACACCGACATTTTCAAGACGCATAATTGCAACGCCTTCAGGTACATTATCAGCACCGTAGCACTTAACATCGGCTCTTTGACCCTTTGAGAAAGCCTTTGTTTCAACAACAGTAACTTCTTCCTTGTATGGGTCAAACTTTGTTTCAACATAAGTGAAACCGTTAATTCTTGAAATAATATAAGCAGCGTCCTTGCCAAGACCGTTAAGAATAACACGGAGAGGCTTAACACGAACCTTGTTTGCATTAAGGGCTATTTTGATAGCACCCTCAGCAGCGGCAAAAGATTCATGACCTGCTAAGAAGCAGAAACATTCAGTTTCTTCTGAAAGCAACATTTTGCCGAGATTACCGTGTCCAAGACCAACCTTGCGGTTTTCTGCAACAGAACCCGGAATACAAAATGATTGTAAACCGATACCGATATTAGCAGCAGCGGTTGCAGCGGTTTTGTCGCCGGTCTTTTCGGCAGCCTTTATAGCGATAGCAGAACCTACAGTATAGGCCCATTTTGCATTTTCAAAACAAATAGGTTGAGTTTCACCAACTATAGTATAAGGGTCAATTCCTGCCTTATTGCAAATCTCTTTGCATTCGTCAATAGAGGAGATACCGTATTCTTTAAGTGTAGCGAGAATTTTTGCCTCGCGTCTTTCATAACCTTCAAATGTAGCCATTATTTCGTACCTCCTTATTCTTTACGAGGGTCAATGTATTTAACAGCACCGTCTTCTTTGGTGAATCTGCCGTAATGACCCATTGATTTTTCATAAGCCTCGTTTGGCTCCATACCTTTTTTGATAAAGTCGGTCATTTTGCCGAGCGAAACGAATTCATATCCGATAACTTCGTTATTTTCGTCGAGAGCCATTTTTGTGCAATAGCCTTCGGTCATTTCAAGATAACGAACACCTTTTTCTTTAGTACCGTACATAGTACCAACCATGGAACGGGCACCTTTACCTAAATCTTCCATTCCTGCACCGATAACAAGACCGTCGTCAGAGAAAGCAGATTGGCTGCGACCGTAAACGATTTGCAAGAAAAGTTCACGCATAGCAGTATTGATAGCATCACAAACAAGGTCTGTATTAAGAGCCTCAAGAACTGTCTTGCCCGGAAGAATTTCAGCAGCCATTGCAGCCGAATGGGTCATACCGGAGCAACCGATAGTTTCAACGAGGGCTTCTTCAATAATACCGCCCTTAACATTAAGGGAAAGTTTACAAGCACCCTGCTGAGGAGCACACCAACCAACGCCGTGTGTGTAAGCAGAAATGTCTTTAATCTCTTTTGCTTCTATCCATTTGCCTTCCTCCGGAATGGGAGCAGGACCGTGATGCGGACCCTTGGCAACAGGACACATGTTTTTAACTTCTTCTGAAATTGTCATACATATACTCCTTATATTGTATTTGGTTAAACCATACTAAATTATTATAACAAATTGTTATAAAAAAGACAATACTAAATTGAATAAAATTTTAAATATAAAAAAACCCGGAAATAATTCCGGGTTAAAGTTTTATGAGAGTACCATTCGGTCAGATTCCTGATTTTGTCCCGCAATTTCTGCAAACTTGTTAAGCAAAACGGTTTTAGTAAGTTTTGCTTTTTCTTCACCGGCTACATCAAAGATAATCTTTCCTTGATTCATCATTATAAGCCGATTACCGTGTTTAATTGCATCGTTCATATTGTGGGTTATCATAATTGCAGTCAAATGATGTTCAACAACGATTTTATCTGTCAAATCCAAAACTTTTGCAGCGGTAGCAGGGTCTAATGCTGCGGTATGTTCATCAAGAAGTAAGAGTTTAGGCTTTTCCATTGATGCCATAAGTAGTGTAACCGCTTGTCTTTGACCGCCGGATAAAAGCCCCATTTTACTCGAAAGCCTGTTTTCAAGACCTAAATCAAGTTGAGTTAAGAGTTCTTTATATCTTTCACGGTCTTTTTTACTGATTGCCCACTTTATATAACGCTTTTTGCCACGCCTTTCGGCAATAGAAAGGTTTTCTTCCATAAGCATATCAGCCGCAGTACCCATCATTGGGTCTTGGAAAACACGGCCGATATATTTTGCTCTTTTGTATTCGGGAAGTTTTGTTATGTCTTCGCCGTTAATTGAAATCGAGCCGTTATCAATAGGGAATACACCGGCAATAGCATTAAGCATAGTAGACTTTCCGGCTCCGTTACCACCAATTACCGTAACAAAATCGCCCTCATTCAGTTTTAGAGAGAGGTCGTCAAGTGCAACCTTTTCATTGATTGTACCGGTATTGAATGTTTTACAAATATTTTTAATTTCAAGCATTTTTTACACTCCCGGATTTATTCTTTTTACCGCTTAAATTCGCCTTAATATAGGGAACACCAAGGAAAATGGCAACAACCAAAGCAGAAAGCATCTTGAGATATTCACTCGGCAGACCTATGAATATTACGGTTTGGAATACCAACCAATAGATTACTGCACCAAGCACTACACCTAAAAGTCTGATATAAAAATTAGTTGCTAATTTTGAAATAATAGACTCTCCGACAATAACGGCGGCAAGACCGATAACAATGGCACCACGACCCATATTTATATCGGCGGCACCTTGTTGTTGAGCCAATAACGAGCCGGAAAAAGCAACAATACCGTTTGAAAGAGCCAAACCGAAAACGGTTGTGAATGAAGTATTTATTCCTTGAGCACGGCTCATATTCTTACTATTACCGGTTGAACGCAAAGAAATACCGAATTGCGTTCCGAAAAACCAATAAAGAGCAGTTACCAAAATAAATATAATTATTGATAAGATTATTATAGATTTTGTTATGTTTACACTTCCGGTAGAAATAAGGAGTTTGTCCCTGAATTTGAAGCCGGAGAGAGCAACATTTGCCTTGCCTGACATTATTATAAGGTTTACAGACCAAAGCATAAGTTGAGTAAGTATACCTGCAAGAATAGGGGGTATACCCATTCTTGTGTGTAAAAGACCGGTAACAAGTCCTGCAATGCAACCGGCAATAAATGCCATAGCCATAGCGAACCAAACATTGTATCCGTTTGTCATAAGTATTGTGCAAACGGCAGCACCGGTACAAATCGAGCCATCAACCGTCAAATCTGCAAAATCAAGAATTTTGAAAGTGATGTATAGCCCAAGAGCCATAATTCCCCATACAAAACCTTGACTGACAGCACCGGGGATAGTTCCGATCCAGTTTGTAATCATTTCCATGTCTTAACCTCTTTACTAAAGCAATAACCGTTTATCCAAAAAGAATAAACGGTTTGCAGACAATTTTTAAAATAAAATTATTCTGAAATAGCGGTATAGCCATTAGCCTCAAGAGCGGCAGTATCAATACCTAATTGTTCACACTTTGCCTTATTGTATTTCTTAATGGCGTTTGTGTATTCAATCTTCATATTTTCAATTTTTTCTTCGCCCTCTAAAATCTTTATTGCCATTTCGCCGGTAGTTTTTCCTAAATCGTAGTAACTGATTGAGAGTGTAGCAACACCGCAGTTTTTGCATATTCCTTCTTCGCCTGCAATTACAGGAGTATTTCCGATAACACCGTCGATTGTTGAAGCACAACTTGCAGCAGTATTGTCGGTAGGAATATAAATAACATCGGATGTAGCGGCTTTCTTTGCAGCAACTGAAACATCGTTTGAATCGGTAAATCCGCATTCAACTACGCTGAAACCGAGTTTTTCTAAATTCTTCTTAACTTCCTTAACCTGGTATGCCGAATTTGCTTCAGATGTGCAGAAAAGAATAGAAACAGTTTTTGCTTCAGGGAAAAGTTCTTTTACCATATCAGCCTGTTTATCAAGAGGAGCCAAATCAGAAGTACCTGATACATTAGCACCAACTGTACCGTTAAAATCGTCAATTCCCAAAGCGGTTCCGTATTCTGTGATGGAAGTACCGAGAATCGGTATTGTAGTTGTACCGCTTGCAGCAGCCTGTAATGCAGGTGTTGCATTAGCAAGAATTAAATCAACTTTTTTGTTTGTAAAGTTGTTAATGATTGTGGTACAGGTCTGAACATCGCCGCTTGCGTTTTCGTTTAAGAATGTAATCTTATCGCCGTATTTATCTTTGAGTACATCCATAAATCCTTTAGTAGCGGCATCAAGAGCCTCATGTTGTACTAATTGACAAACACCGATTGTCAACTTGTCATCACTTTTCTTTGTGTTGCTGTTGCCACATGCACAAAGGCAGAACACTAAAGAAAACGCCAATAAAAATGCAATAATTTTTTTCATAGTAAAAATCTCCTAACAATTTTTATAGCACAAGGTTATCATACTTGTTGACAAAAGTCAAACAAATGATTATAATGCTTATGATAAGTTTTTCTAATGATAGAGGTTTGTTATGATAAGATATAAAGTTTTTTTGAGTATTGTTGAAACAAAAAACTTTACAAAGACTGCCGAAGTTTTCGGATATACGCAGTCGGCGATAAGCCAGATAGTCCGTTCTTTGGAAGACGAACTTAAAGTTACTCTGTTTACAAGAACAAAGCACGGAATATTTTTAACATCTGACGGAAAACTTATGGAGCCTTACATAAGAAGGCTATGTAACGACTATTCGAATATTTTGGGTCAAAGTTCTTCCATAAACAATTTAGAGGGTTCGATAGTCAGAGTAGGGACTTTTGCAAGTATTTCGGCAAATTTCTTACCCTATGTTATAAAAGAGTTTAAAAAAATATATCCGACTGTTCAGTTTAATCTCCTTCAGTCTGATTATGATACGGTTAAATCGTGGATAAATGACAGTGTTGTTGATTTCGGGTTTTTAACTCTTGATGTTGCAAATGACCTGCAAAGCATACCTATATTAAAAGATGAAATGGTAATGATATTACCTGAAAACCATCCTAAATCAAAAAAGGATGTGCTCTCCCTATCTGATTTTGCCGACGAGCCGTTTATTTTTTTGGATCAAGGTAAAAAGAGCGAACCTATGGCATACTTTTTTAAAGCAGGTATCGAGCCAAATCAACAGTATAGAGTGTATGATGACTACACCATTATGAATATGGTAGAGCAGGGGCTTGGCGTATCAATACTTCCAAAACTCGTCTTGCAAAGGCATCATCAGCAAATTGAGGTCAGAAGTCTTACTCCGAAAATATATAGAGAAATGTGCGTATCGTACAAAAGCGATGATGCAATTTCATTTGCGGGAAAAACATTTATGAATTTTTGCGTTGAATTTGCAAAGAATAAACAAAATATGGCGTTTTAATGAAAATTTTTCTTGACAATTATTTTAAAATGGGGTAGTATACTTACATATTTTAAATGCAGTGATGATATTAAGCAAATCAGAAATTTCTTGTCAGAGAGTCGTCGGTAGGTGCAAGACGATAGAAATTCTTAATTGCTGTCTCGTATCGGAGCAGGGTTCTTGAAAAAAACAGTAGAGAACTTCGGGAGATCCCGTAATAGATCAAAGGGCTGTTTGGCTCTTAATGAGTGGTCATTTTTTGACAATCGTGGGTGGTACCATGGTTAAGTTTTATGCTTAGTCATCCCGCAGAAACCTTTATGGGTTTTTGCGGGATTTTTTATCGAAAGGAACTTTAATTATGAGAAAGATAATCGTATCTGACAAAACATTATGTTCAAATATGGGAGAAAAGGCAAATTCTTTGTTGTTTCGTGAGAAAATTGCCATTGCAAAAAAACTCGACGAATTGGATGTCGATAGAATTGAACTTCCGTACATAATTAAGGAGAAAGAAGACAAAATTATTGCCAAGACAATTTCAATGTCCATAAAAAAGTCTTCAATCGTAATTCCTTGTTTACTGTCAAAAAAGTCTGTTGATGATGCGGTGGAGTGTATTACCGATAATGATAAAACGGTAATTTCGATTACAGTTCCCGTATCAACCGTTACAATGGAATATGAGTATCATAAAAAAGACAACGGAATGTTAGACCTTGTAAAAGATGTGTTTTCTTATGCAAAAAGCAAATGTGAGAATATTGAATTTGTGGCTAAAGATGCAACAAGGGCTGAAAAAGATTTCCTTAAAAAATGTATTACTGTTGCAACAGACTGCGGTGCTAAATCGGTTACTTTGTGCGATGATGCAGGAGTATATATGCCCTCAGAGTGGGAAGATTTAGTAAAGAATATCAAAGAATACTGTGATGCAAAAATCTTCGTACAGATAAACAATAAGTTGAAAATGGGTGTTGCCTCGGCTGTTTCTTCAATTATTTCGGGTGCCGATGGCGTTAAAACATCAATGCTTAAATCTAATGACCTTAATATAACCGATTTTGCAAATGCCATTGATGTAAAGGGCGAAAGTCTCGAAATTGAAACTAATCTGCGAACCGAAAGATTAAAAACCGATGTCCGTTCAACCGTTAAGGAAATAAACAATAATAAAGATGACAGTGTAGACGGTTTGGTAGTAAGCGATAAATACTTTTATATAACTAAAGATACAACTTTGGACGAGATTTCAAGTTATGTTTCTGATTTGGGTTATTCAATTTCCGCCGAGGATATTTCAGAAGTATATAAGGCGGTAAAGAATATTTGCGAAAAGAAAAACTCTATTTCGACTAAAGAATTTGAAGCAATTATTGCCTCTCATGCAGATCAGGTACCCTCTACATATCATCTTGAAAGTTATAATGCAAATTGCGGTAATTTATCGTCTTCCATAGTTCATATAGTTTTAAAATCGCAAAATGATATTCTGAACGGTGTCTCAATCGGAGACGGTCCTATTGATGCCGCATTTATGGCTATCGAACAGTGTATAGGGCATCATTATGAATTAGACTCGTTCCAGATTGAGGCAGTAACCGAGGGCAAAGAGGCATTAGGCTCCGCTATTGTACGCCTCAGGGATAACGGAAACTTATATTCAGGCAACGGTGTATCTTCTGATATTGTCGGAGCAAGTATAAGGGCATACCTTAATGCTTTAAATAAAATAGTAGCAAAGGAAGAAAAATATGAAGCTTAGTTTTTCAACCGAATTTATAAAAAGACCGTCATTTTTCTCGCTTTGTCAAATGGCTGAAGAATATAATTATTCGGGTTTTGAAATATTTGATATTAACTCTGAAATCAAAAACCATAATGATAGTATTTTCAGAAGTATAAAAACGCAGGAATCGAAACGAAAACTCTTTAACAGAGGTTTAAAAATCACCGCTTTAACATATCCTTATTCGCTTGATAGCGAAAAGGCTACCTCTGACGAAATTGACAGTTATGTAAAAACTGCAGGAAGTATCGGTTGTGAGTTTGTCATTTGTAGCATTAAGAATAGCATTGATACTGAAGTTATAATAAAAAAGTTTGAAAAAGCAGTAGTCTCCGCAAAGAAAAACGATGTTGAAATTTTAATTGAAACAATCGGTCCTTTAGCCGACTCTCAAAAAATGGTAAAACTTTTAAATGAACTTTCGGGCACCGTTTTCGGCGCTGTATGGAATGTTGCTTCAACGGTTTTTGAGTCAGGTGAAACGCCGGAAGATACAATTAAAAACCTTGGTGCATACATAAGATTTGTCAGATTGGGCGATAGAAATAAAGACGGCGAATCGCTTATTTTGGGCGAGGGAACACTTAATGTTAAAGAGGTTATAACGGCATTAGATTCTCTTGATTTTGATTCCTATATTTCTGTAACCGAAAACGACCAAATAAGCGACCCAGATATTCTTTTGACCCATTTCAGAGAATACCTTATTAACTGTGTTAAAAATACTAAAACAGAAAAGTTGCATTATAACCGCTCGCATACGGGAAGTTTTCCATTCAAAAAATATGATGTACTTGATATGACCTTTGGGGAACTGCTTTCGGTTTTAGTGCAAAAATACCCCGACCAACCTGCTTTCAGGTATACGACACTTGATTACACAAGGACATATTCTCAATTCGCCAGAGATGTCGATAAAGTTGCCGCTGCTTTCATTTCGCTCGGCGTTAAAAAAGGTCATCATGTTGCGGTGTGGGCGACTAATGTACCTGAGTGGTTTTTGTGTTTCTTTGCCGCAACAAAGATTGGTGCCGTTTTGGTAACGGTTAATACCGCTTATAAAATTCACGAAATAGAATATCTGCTTCGTCAATCTGATACACATACACTTGTAATGGTTGAGAGTTGTAAGGATATAAACTATTGCGAAATAATAAGCGAGTTATGTCCCGAACTTAAAACAAACAAGGCCGGAGAGCCATTGTTTTCAAAAAGATTGCCGTTTTTAAGAAATGTAATAACGGTAGGATGTGAACTTGATGGCTGTCTTAATTTCAACGATATGTTGCTTAGGGCGGATGATGTTTCCAAAGAAGAAGTGCGACGCAGGGCAAGTATCGTAAAGCCCGACGATGTAGCGAATATGCAGTATACTTCCGGCACAACGGGATTTCCAAAAGGCGTAATGCTTACGCATAGAAATATAATCAATAACGGTAAAATAATAGGCGATAGAATGGACCTTTCTTCTGCTGATAAAATGCTTATTCAAGTTCCTATGTTCCATTGCTTCGGAATGGTTTTGTCTATGACTTCTATGATGACACACGCAGGAACCTTGTCGCCACTTCCTTATTTTTCTCCTAAATCGTCGCTTGAGTGTATAAATTTAGAGAAAATTACTTGTTTTAACGGTGTTCCGACAATGTTTCTTGCAATGTTTAATCACGAAAACTTTGCAAAAACAGATTTTTCTCATATCAGAACGGGCATTATGGCAGGGGCTAACTGTCCGCCCGAACTTATGAGAAGAGCAGCGGCAGAAATGAATATGAAAGAAATAATCTCGGTTTACGGTCAGACTGAGGCATCTCCCGGTTGCACTATGGGTGAGGTAAACGAAGATTTGGACCATAGAGTTGAAACTGTCGGAAGTGCTTTTCCCGGTGTTGAATGCAAGATTATCGACCCCGAAACGGGTGAGGAGTTGCCGGACGGCGAAAACGGTGAATTTGTAGCCCGTGGCTTTAATATAATGAAAGGCTATTACAAAATGCCAAGAGCAACCGCCGAGGCTATTGATAAGGACGGTTGGCTTCATTCGGGTGATATTTGTTGCAGAATGCCGGACGGTTATTATAAGGTTACAGGTAGACTTAAGGATATGATAATCAGGGGCGGAGAAAACATTTATCCTCGAGAAATAGAGGAGTTTTATTTAGGTCATCCTGATATAAAGGACATTCAGGTAATCGGCGTACCCGATGAGCGATATGGTGAAGAGGCTTGTGCGTGGATAATTATGAAGGACGGCAAAACTTCCGATGAACTTTCCATGCAGACCTACGGAAAAAAATATATGGCTGCACATAAAATACCGAGATACTTTATATTTTGCGATTCATTCCCGCTTAATGCGGCAGGAAAGGTGCTTAAATATAAAATGAAAGAAGAGTCAGTAAAAATATTAAATTTGAAAAAATAATTGTTGACATTTATTTTGCAGTGTGATATTATAATTAAAAATTTATTAAAAGCGTTGATGAAGACGGAAGAATAGATATGCTTTTAGAGAGCCGAGGATGGTGTGATCTCGGTAGCGGAAATATTCAGTTCCCATCCCTTCTGAGCCGGTAACCCGAAAGGTTATTCCAAGTAGATGTTACCCGTGATTGCTGCGTAAAGGCATAGAGGTTATTAGACCTTGAGAGTGGCAGTGTGAACTGCAATTTGAGTGGTACCGCGGATGATTTTTTCACCCGTCTCAAAGAGATTTGAGACGGGTGTTATTTTTTTTTATTAAAGGAGAATGAATATGGCTGTAAGTTCCGAAAACAAATTGAAAGAGATTGCCTTTCGAATTAAGGAAATGCGTGAGATTACCGGCATTTCCGTTGAAGATATGGCTGCAAAGACAGAAGTTACCGTTGATGAATACAAAAAATATGAGTGCGGAGAACTCGATTTTCCGTTTACTTTTATACATAAATGTTCCCAGGTTTTCGGTATCGGTATTACAGACCTGCTCGAGGGCGAAAGTGCTCATTTGTCCTCATATACCGTTACAAGAAAGGGTATGGGTCAGCAAACTGCAAAAGAAAGCGGTATCGAAATACAAAACCTTGCTCCTTTTTTTGATAAAAAGATTGCCGAGCCGTATTGGGTAAGGTATTCTTACGATGCATCCTTGCAGGACAAACCTATCCACCTTACTAAGCACTCAGGTCAGGAATTTGACCTTGTTTTAAGCGGTAAATTAAAGGTACAGATAGGCGACCATATTGAAATGCTTGAAGAGGGCGACAGTATCTATTATAAAAGTTCAACCCCACACGGTATGATTGCGGTTGACGGCAGAGACTGCTTGTTTGCGGCAATAGTAATGCCCGGCGAAGACGACAATGAAGAAAAGACACTTGAGCCTTATATTTTCCCGCATAAGACTATTTCGGGAGATTATGTTTCCTCAAAGTTCATAAATACTGTTGAAGACGAGAGGGGAAGGCTCCAAAAAATTTCTTTCAATAATGAAAATAAATTTAACTTTGCCTTTGATATAGTAGACGAGTTAGGTCGCAAAAAACCTGAAAAACTCGCTATGCTTCATATTGATAAAAACGGTACTGAACGCCGTTTTACATTCCGTGATATGAAGCGTTATTCCGCTCAAACCGCTAACTATTTTAAATCACTCGGTATCGGCAAAGGGGATAAGGTAATGCTGGTTTTAAAAAGGCATTATCAGTTCTGGTTCAGTATATTAGCACTCCATAAACTCGGTGCTATTGCAATACCGGCAACTAACCTTTTGCAAGAACACGATTTCGATTACAGATTTAATTCTGCAAAAGTTTCTGCTATTGTTTGTACTGCCGACGGAGATGTTGCGGCAAATGTTGATGCGGCTGCTAAAAATTGTCCGACTGTCAAACTTAAAATTATGGTTGGTGGCTCTAAAGAGGGTTGGCACGATTTTGATAATGAGTATAAACTTTTTAATGCTCATTTTTACCGTGATGATAATACCGCCTGTGGCGACGACCCAATGATTATGTTCTTTACTTCCGGAACTACCGGCTACCCGAAAATCGCAGTACATAGTTATAAGTATGCACTCGGTCATTATATAACTGCAAAATATTGGCACGGTGTTGACCCCGAAGGACTGCATTTTACAATATCAGAAACCGGCTGGGGCAAAGCACTTTGGGGTAAACTGTACGGTCAATGGCTTTGCGAGGGCGGAGTATTTACCTACGATTTTGATAGATTTTCAGCGGCAGATATACTTCCGATGTTTAAAAAGTATAATATTACAACATTCTGTGCTCCGCCTACAATGCTTCGTATGATGATAAAAGAAGATATTTCAAAGTACGATTTATCCTCGATTAAGCATATGACTACTGCCGGTGAAGCCCTTAACCCCGAAGTATACAGACAGTTTAAAAAGGCTACGGGTCTTAAAATTATGGAAGGTTTCGGTCAGACAGAACTCACCTTGGTAATTGCTAATCTTATGGGTAACAGTCATAAACTCGGTTCTATGGGTAAGCCGACACCTCTATATGATGTTGATATACTTGATTCTGAAGGCAATAGTGTACCTGTCGGCGAAACAGGAGAAATAGTTGTAAAAACTTCCGAAAATATTCCTTGCGGTTTGTTTAAGGGCTATTATAATGACCCTGAAAACACCGCCGAAGTATGGCACGACGGTTATTACCATACCGGCGATACCGCTTGGCGAGATGAAGACGGATTTTATTGGTATGTCGGAAGAGTTGACGATGTTATCAAATCGTCCGGCTACCGTATAGGGCCTTTTGAAATCGAAAGTGTAATAATGGAACTCCCTTATGTTTTGGAATGCGGTGTATCTGCCGCTCCGGACCCGATAAGAGGTCAGGTAGTAAAGGCAAGTATAG
>DFHZ01000147.1 GCA_002371985.1 Ruminococcaceae bacterium UBA3710
GGATGCCGCAACGGGAAGATCGCCACCGCTTATATCGGATAAAAGTCTTTTGTACTCCGGCTCATCTTTTAATATATCGGATAAAAAATTCATATCATTTACTATACTTATTCATAGCACTGTCTATACCGTGAATAATAATTTCCTCAACTGCTTTAGTAGTGTTTTCAAGTGCCGATTCAAATATCTCCCATTTTTCTTTAGGTATTTTTCCGAGGACAAAGTCTTTAAGGTCATATTCGGGATTGGGCTTTTTATCAACACCTATTTTAATTCGCATAATATCCTCTGTACCTAAAAGTTCTATTATGTCTTTTATGCCGTTATGTCCGCCGGCAGAACCTTTTCTTCTTATTCTTATTTTGCCTATATCAAGCGAAATATCGTCAAACAAAACAATTATTCTTTCAGTCGGTATTTTATAAAAAGAAACAATTTTTGAAACTGCCGAGCCCGAATTATTCATAAATGTCTGCGGTTTACAAAGCAGTATCCTTTTTCCGTCTATTCTGCATTCGCCGAGTTTTGCTTCAAATTTATTCTTGTTAAGTTCCGCAGAATATTTGTCGGTTATTTTATCCATTGCCAAAAAACCGGCATTATGACGGGTTTTTTCGTATGCCATTCCCGGATTTCCAAGCCCTACAACTAAATAGTCATAACTGCTCTTTTTACCTGCAAAAATCATTCGTATCACCGTAGATTATATTATCACATAACATTCACAAATTCAAGACAAACCCTTGTTTCGACACAATATAAAATATTTTTTGAGTATGTTTCAACATAAATTTCGTTTCTACTTAATTATAATAATAATTAAGGGGGCAAAATAATGACTATTTATGCCGATGTTTTGATAGTGCTTAATACACTTGTCGATTATTTTTTAATAAAAATCGCAGCAAAACTTGCAAATGAACAAATTCCATTTTGGCGGATTGCCTTAGCCTCGCTTTTAGGAGGTGTATTATCACTTTATATTTTTTTACCGTCTTCGGGAATACTGAGCGAAATATCCATAAGATTTTCTATGTCTTTGATAATGACGGTAACCGTTTTCGGTTTTAAAAACATTAAATCTTTTTTAAGAAATACAGTTTATTTATTTGCGGTTACATATCTTTACGGTGGGTTTATGTTTTGTATATGGCTTCTGTTTAAGCCATCAAATCTTATAATAAACAATTCAATAGTCTACATAAACATATCACCGATTATATTGATTGTTTCAAGTGCAATTTACTATTTTATTGTTATGCTAATAAGATTTTTTCTCGGAAAAAATGCCGTGGCGAGCGAAAATTGCACCGTTCAAATAAGACTTGGAGAAAGACAAGACACCCTAAAGGCGATAGTCGATACCGGCAATTCACTTACCGATGTTTTCGGTATGTCGGAAATAATAATAACTTCAAAAAACACCGCCGACCGTCTGATAAAAGAAGAAAGCGAAAGCGAAAAATCAAAAAGATACAGAACAATTCCCGTAAAAACAATTTCGGGAACAAGTCTTATTGACGGATACCGCATAGACGAAGCAAAAATTATTACCGCTAACGATAAAAAGGTACTGATAAATCCTATCCTTGCCGTTTCCAATACGAAACTTGACAACGAATGGGACGCAATAATAAATCCGAGGTCCTTACTATGATAAAAACAATAAAAAATATTCTTCTTAAACTATTCACAAAATCAAATTTCTACATAAACGGTCCCGAAAACCTTCCTCCGCCGCTTTCGAGTGAAAAAGAACAACAACTTTTGGAATCAAAAAGCGATAAAGACAAAGAACTTCTTATTATCCATAATTTGAGGCTTGTAGTATACATAGCAAAAAAATTTGATTCTTCGGGGGTTAATATTGAAGATTTAATCTCTATCGGAACCATAGGTCTTATAAAAGCGGTAAACACCTTTTGTCCTGAAAAAAATATAAAACTTGCTACCTATGCTTCAAGGTGCATTGAAAATGAAATATTGATGTATTTACGAAAAATAGCCTCAAGAAAAGGTGAAATTTCAATAGATGAGCCTTTAAACACCGATTGGGACGGAAATGAACTGCTTTTATCGGATATTTTAGGCAGCGACGGCGATGAAATAAATATCAAGATTGAGCAGGAAGACGAACGAAAACTTCTTATTTCTTTTGTAAACGAACTTATCCCTCGGGAAAAACAGATTATGCAAATGCGGTTTGGTATGGGAGGATATAAGGAGTATACCCAAAAGGAAGTCGCCGATACATTAGGTATATCGCAGTCTTACATTTCAAGGCTTGAGAAGAGAATAATAAATAAACTTAAAAAACAAATTGAAAAAGCAGGGTAAAGCAAATTAAATTGCCCAAGCAACGAAAAAAACATATAAACTTTAATTCTTGCCTTTTAAAGTTAATTATGATATTATTATGTATGTTGTAAAAACTTAAAAAGGAAGATAATATGAAAGACGACAATCTTAATATAATCGCAAATAAATTTACGATAGAAGGTCTAATTGATACCATTGAGCCTTTCGGCAACGGACATATCAATAATACTTTCTTGGTTACAACAAGCAATAAGCGATATATTCTTCAAAGAATCAGCGATGCTTTTGATGTTACATTACTTATGAAGAATATTGATGCTGTTACCTCTTTTATGGCTTTGAAATCAGATAACCCCGATAGGCAAATGAAACTTATACATACATCGGATAACAAAAACTATTATTCTGACGAAAGCGGAAACTACCGTATGTATACATTTGTTGAGGGAAGCATTTGTCTTGAAGCCCCCGAATCTACGAATGATTTCTATGAATCTGCTTTAGCCTTTGGAAATTTTCAAAAAATGCTTGAAGATTTTCCTGCCGAGACCCTTTTTGAACCTATTAAAGATTTTCATAACACTCCAAACAGATATAAAATTTTCAAGGAAACTATATTAAAGGACAAAATGGACAGAGTAAAGGAAGTTAAAGAAGAAATTGACTTTGCTCTATCAAGGGAAAAAGAGGCAGGTATTTTACAAAATTTAAGAGATACAGGAAAACTTCCTACAAGAGTAACTCATAATGATACAAAACTCAACAATGTTTTGTTTGATAAGGACACAAGAAAATCTCTTTGCGTTATAGACCTTGATACCGTTATGCCGGGTCTTTCTTTGTATGATTTCGGCGATGCTATCAGATTTGGTGCAGCCACGGCAAAAGAAGACGAAAAAGACCTATCAAAAATGACTGTAAACCTTGATATGTTCAGGGCATTTACGAGAGGATATTTGCAGTCTTGCAATTTAACCGACGAAGAAATAGAAAACATTGTTTTAGGTTCTAAAACGATGACTCTCGAATGCGGTGTCAGATTTTTGACCGACTATTTAGACGGAGATAATTATTTCAGAACTTCCTATGCGGGACAAAACCTTGACAGGTGCAGAACACAGTTCAAACTTGTAGGCGAAATCGAAAAGAATACGGAAAAAATGAAGGAAATAGTCAAAGAGGAATTATCAAAAATCAAAAATAAATAATTATTTGAAAATATTTAACCTTCGGAAATCAGAGCGATTTCCGAAGGTTTTTTATTTAATCAATCAAAAAACTTTTCCGCCGATTATTATTTTTTGTATGTTTAGAAATTCGTCAACAATCAGCAAATCTGCGTCATAGCCCACGGCAATTTTTCCTTTTTTAACACCTAAAAGGCAAGCCGGAGTTTCGGTTGCCATTTTAACCGCGTCCGCTTTAGGAATACCAAACTCTACCGCTTTTTTTACGCAGTCCATAAGACAAGCATAACTTCCTGCAAGCGTGCCGTCTTTAAGTCTTATCGAATTATTCTTGACAAAAACCGGAAGACCTCCCGATTCATATTCGCCGTCGGGCAGTTTTGCAGGTCTGATACTATCGCTTATAAGGCACATTCTATCGTTTCCGAACATTTTGTAGGCGGCTAAAACGGCGGCTTTTTCTATATGCAAACCATCGCATATTATTTGAGCATATATATTCTTTTCTACGGCGGCACCTATTGGACCCGGTGCTCTATGGTGAAGCGGTGGCATTGCATTAAATGTATGTGTCAAACACTTAGCACCGTTATCTATTGCCGTAATCGCCGTATTATAATCACAATCTGTATGACCCAAAGACACGACTGTTTTTTTCGATATTTGCTTTATAAAGTTTATGCCGTTTTCAACCTCAGGAGCGACCGTAATCATTAAAACATTATCAAATTTTTTGAACTCTTCAACATCTGGTGTTCTTATGTATTCTTCATTCTGGGCACCCTTATGTTTTTTTGAAATATAAGGTCCCTCAAAATGAAAACCTAAAATATTCGCTCCCGAAAAATCGGTTTTTGCATCGACAACCTTTTTAAGTGCGTCAAGTCCGAGCGTCATTGTCGTCGGCAAAAATGAAGTTGTACCGTTTTGAGCATAGTATTTACACATAGGCTTAAAGTCGGCGTCCATTGTATCATAGCCCATAATTCCGTGCGTATGAATATCAACAAGCCCCGGAATTACATCCATGCCACCGACATCAATCGCTTCGCCCGACAGGTCATCTTCCGTTATACGCACGATTTTTTCGTCTTCAATTACAATATTCTTTTTTTCCCCGTTCAGGTTTGCATTTTTAATTATCATATCTTTTCATCATCTGCTTATATCAAGATTTGCAGCCCCGACTATTCCCGCATCATTGCCGAGTTTTGCGACATATACGCTTGTTTGGCAGTTAATAGGTCGGTTAAGTTCTATATGCCTTCTTATCGGCTCCAAAATGTATTCTCCCTCATTTGAAATACCGCCGGAAATACAAATTTTAGACGGTCCTATGGTGTTTATTATATCAACAAGACCTATCGAAACATAATCAGCATACTTTTCGACTACCTGTTTTGCGGTTGCGTCGCCGATTTTAAGCCCGTCAAATGCTGTCTTGCCTGTTACATCATTTATATTTCCGTTACACAATGACCACATAGCACTATTAAGGTTTTTTTGCATTGCTTCCTTCGTCTGCCCTATTAAAGCATTCGCCGAAGCATAGGCTTCAAAGCAACCTCTTCTGCCGCAACTGCATTTTATACCCTCAAAATTTATTACCATATGTCCGAGTTCTCCGCCGGAATACCTATTACCGGAATAAATTTTCCCGTCTATTATTATTCCTCCGCCGATACCCGTACCTATCGTAATAGCAACAAGTGTATCTTCTTTACTTCCTGTAACAAGATATTCGCCGAAAGCCGCAGCATTAGCGTCATTTTCACAATAAACTTTCTTCCCGAACTTTTCGGATAACATACCGCCTAAATCTACATTACGAAAATTAAGATTGTTTGCAAAAAGTACAATGCCCTTATTACTGTCAACAGCACCGGGAGAACCTATACCTACCGAAGAAATATCGTCAACCGAGAGATTTGCTCTTTTAAGAGCCTTGTAGGATGCATCCATAATTCTGCCGACTATATTTTTAGGTGTGTCAGGTAAAAGTGTAGGCATACTGTATTTTGCAATAACACTATAGTTTTCGTCAACAATTCCTGCTGCAATATTTGTTCCGCCAAGGTCTATTCCCAACTTATACATAATCATTCCTCACTATATATTACGGTAATATCCGGATGAAGTTGCAAAATTGATGCTGGAATTTGTGGAGTAATAGGACCGAACAATGCTTTATTAAGTATTTCTTTTTTGCCTTTTCCGTTTGCTATAAGCAAAATCTTTTTTGCCCTCATAATCGAAGCCATACCCATAGTAATTGCCTTCTTAGGCACACTATCAATACTTCCGAAAAATCTTGAATTTGCTTCTATCGTAGACTTATCCAAATCTACTATATGCGTATTCTTAGTAAAGACTTCGGACGGTTCATTAAAGCCTATATGCCCGTCTAACCCAATGCCGAGCAGTTGTAAATCAATTCCGCCAAGTTGCTTTATATTCTCGTCATATTTTTTGCATTCTTCTTCAAGATTTTCTGCTGTTCCTAAGGGAACAAATGTATTTTCTTTTACAATGTTTATTTTGTCAAACAAGTTTTTATCCATAAAATACCGATAACTATTGATATTATTTGCATCAAGCCCTACATATTCATCAAGATTTATTGATATGACTTTAGAAAAGTCTATATCGCCCTTTTTATACCATTCGATAAGTTGTTTATAGGTTCCTATCGGCGTAGACCCTGTTGCAAGTCCCAATATACTGTCGGGTTTCATAATAACCTGAGCGGAGATTAAATTTGCCGCTTGCCTACTCATCTCTTGATATGTATCAACATTTAAAAATTTCATTTGTTCTATATGCCCCTTAAATATCTGCAACCTTTCGTTGCAGAAAAATTGAAACTATCGGTTGCATATATTATAACATTCTGACGAAAAATTTCAATACCCAAAATGAGAATTTTTTTAAATTTTAAGCCATCTATCACCCTTTAAACTTAATATTATTTATTTTCTTTTTTCGCCTGAATATAAAAATAATAATTAGGTGTTGAAAAATGTCGAAATTGTGATAATATTTTATTTATGTAAAGGTGGGGGTTGTATGAAAAAACTAATCATTATCTTTATACTTTTTGTCTTTGATACTTTAATTTCCGTTGAGTCAATAGCCTCATCAGAATTAACTGTCGAAAGCGAAATATCTCTCAATGTTTATGAAACTAAAAAAATTCTCTATAGTTTAGTAGCACCCGACGATATAAAAATATCTTGGACTATAGAAAATTCAAAAATTGCAGCAGTAACAAAAAAGGGTCTGCTGAAAGGACTAACAGTAGGAATGACGCAACTTACTGCGTTTGTAAACGGAATTTCAGAGAGTTCGACAGTCTATATTAAAGAACCCGTCCCGTGCGTTGATATAAACTATACTAAAAATATCATTTTCGGATTTACACCTTTAAGCGAGTATTTAATAAATAACGAAATATACTTTTCCGATTTTTACGGTAACATTCCCATAGAAAACAAATGGTTAGGAAAAACAATTGAAATCTCAAAGCAAAACGACATAGAAGAGTGCTCATCAGATGAAATCGTATTATATATAGAGCATACACATAACTTTTTGTTTTCTGAAACTATAACGCCAACCTGCGAATGTCAAGGATATGATATTTATAAATGTATCTGTGGAGAAAGGATGATAACTAACTACACATCACCACTTGAACATCAATTATCAGACTACTTATATGATAGTGAATTACACTATAAGAAATGTTTAAGAGACGATTGCGATTATGTTACGCAAAGAAATTATCACAGTTTTGACAGTGCCGATAATACCTGCAAAATTTGCGGATTTAAAAGAGAAATATGTCAAGAAATTGATAACGCCGATTATAATTCTATTGGGCATACATATCACGAGTATGACAATGCGTGTGACGAAATTTGCAATATATGCAACTTCAAAAGAAGTGTTGCACACTGCTTTGATAATGCCTGCGATACTACCTGTAATATATGCAATTTTGAAAGGGTCGTATATCATAGTTTTGACAACGAATGTGATGAAATATGCAACATTTGCGGTAAAAAGATAGATACTGCACATAATATTTCAAAGAATTATTTGAGTAACGAAACCTCTCACTATAAAAAATGTGAAATCTGCGGTAAAATATTTAATATGCAAAATCATATTTTTGATAATTCTTGTGATACAACTTGTAACATTTGCAAGTTCAAGAGAAGTGTAACACATAGTTTTTCAGATACTTATTCTTATAATACAAAGTTTCATTACAATGTATGTACCGTTTGTAAAAAGAAATTCAATAAAACCCCGCATACTTACGATGATAAATACGACAGTGTATGTAATATTTGCGGTTTTACCCGCAAATTAAAGACAAATGCGGTTACTTCTGATAATTCCAATAGTTACAACAATAAAAAACCAGACAACAAAGTGTCTGAAAAAGAGTTTTATTATAATAAAAACAAAATAAACTATCCCATAGTATTTATTGACGTATTTACGGTAACAGTTCTTTTGGTATTGCTGTTTATATTTAAAGAACATAAAAAACCCCGAACATAGAGTTCGGGGTTTAAAATTTATTTTGCGTAATCGGCGACACGGTTTTCTCTTATAAGATTAACCTTTATCTGTCCCGGATATTCGAGTTCGTCCTCGATTCGCTTTGCAATATCTCTTGCAATAATAACCATCTTATCATCGCTTATAACCTCAGGTTTTACGATAATACGGATTTCTCTACCTGCCTGAATTGCATAAGAACTATCAACACCGTTAAAGGAATTGGCGATTTCCTCAAGTTTTTCAAGTCTTTTAATATAGTTTTCGATGTTTTCTCTTCTTGCTCCCGGTCTTGCGGCTGAAATTGCATCCGCTGCCTGAACTATACAAGCAACAACTGTTTTCGCCTCAACATCACCGTGGTGAGCATGAATTGCATGGATAACGGCTTCGCTTTCCTTGCACTTTTTAGCAATCTCAACACCAAGTTGGATATGAGTGCCTTCCTGCTCATGGTCAACAGCCTTACCGATATCGTGGAGAAGACCTGCCCTTTTAGCAAGATTTACATCTGCTCCGAGTTCGGAAGCAATAAGTCCGGACAAATGGCAAACCTCCAAAGAATGGTTAAGAACATTCTGACCGTAACTTGTACGGAAATGCAAACGACCGAGAAGTTTTATAAGTTCAGGGTGAAGATTATGTACACCCGACTCAATCATTGCTCTTTCACCCTCCTGCTTTATAACAGATTCAACCTCTGCCGTGGCTTTGGCTACGGTTTCCTCTATTCTTGCCGGATGAATTCTTCCGTCTGAAATAAGTTTTTCAAGGGTAACCCTTGCAATTTCTCTTCTTATCGGCTCAAAACTTGAAACGGTAATTGCTTCCGGAGTATCGTCAATAATAAGGTCAACACCGGTTGCATTTTCGATAGCACGGATATTTCTTCCCTCTCTACCGATAATTCTACCCTTCATTTCGTCATTTGGAAGAGCCACAACCGAAACGGTCATTTCCGAAGAATGGTCGGCAGCACAACGCTGAATTGCCCTGCCTAATATTTCTTTGGCTAAATTTGCCGATTCTTCTCTTGTTTGATTTTCAAAGTCCTTAATACGAACTGCCTTTTCGTGGGTAAGTTCGCCCTCGAGAGTTTCGAGCAAGTATGCTTTTGCCTGTTCCTTTGAATATCCCGAGATTTTTTCGAGCATTTCCATTTGGCTCTTCTTGAGAAGTTCACATTCCTCAATCTTAGTTTCGATTTCTTTTGCTCTCTCTGATAATTTTTCTTCTTTTGCCTCTAAGTTATCGGTCTTTCTATCAAGAGTTTCTTCTCTTTGAAGAAGTCGATGTTCCTGACGCTGAACCTCACTGCGACGCTCTCTTAAATCTTTTTCGGTTTCCTGACGCAACTGATGAATTTCATCTTTTGCTTCAAGCAAAGCCTCTTTTTTGCGTGTTTCCGCGGTCTTCATAGCATCGTTAAGTATTCGCATTGCTTCGCTTTCGGCAGAGCCGATGGCTTTCTCAGCAGATTTTTTACGATATGCCGAACCGCCCAAAAAACCTACAAAGCCCAAAACAAGTGCAGATACACCCAAAATAATGTACCACATAGGTTTAAAACCTCCTTATATAAAAACGGAATTCTCGGCTTTAATAGAGTATATTAGCCGACGGGAGCCGTTGTTTACCTCCCGATTATCATTTGTAGCAGACAACTGCTACGCTTTGTATGATATTCCCTCGCCAAAGAAAAAGCATACAAAGACATTTTATATTTTATCATTGCTGATAATATATGTCAAGTCAAAAAGACACAACTTGTAGTTGTAGCAAAAAAATTTTTAACTAATTATTGTATAGATAACTGTTGAAAAATTCGGTATGATGTGTTAGAATGTACTAAATGTTAAAAGGAGTTTGAAAATGTATTTCATTTTCGCTTTTTACTTATGAAACACGAGGTTTTATTATCTTCTCCTCCGATAATAAGAGATTTTTTAACATACAGCGAAACTATTAAAGGCAAATCTTCCCGTTCGGTTGACGAGTATTTTTTAGACCTGCAAACCTTTTTCAGATACCTGCTGATTATAAGAGGTAAGGTCGATAATAAAACTGAATTTGAGAAAATCTCAATAGAAAGTGTCGATGCCGAACTTATTTCAAGCGTTACCATTTCGGATTTATACTCATTTATAGTTTTTTGCAAGGACAACAGGGGTAATAATGCCGCTACAAGAGCCCGTAAAACATCTACTCTTCGCATTTTTTTCAAGTACCTTACAAATCAGATACACTTACTTGATGTAAACCCTGCCGAAATGCTTGATTCCCCGAAGGTAAAACAGTCTCTTCCAAAGCATCTTTCTCTTGAAGATTCAATCAATCTTTTATCGAGTGTTGACGGAGACAATAAGGAAAGAGATTATCTTATTCTCGTTTTGTTTTTAAACTGCGGTATGCGATTATCCGAACTTTGCGGAATAAATTTAGGCGATATACGAAGCGACGGCACTTTGCGACTACTCGGAAAAGGCAATAAAGAAAGGATAGTTTATCTTAACGATTCCTGTAAAGAAGCCCTTGCCGCTTATATGAAGGTAAGACCTAATGACAACATTATAGCGACCGACAGAAACGCTTTATTCATAAGCCGAAACCGAAAACGAATAAGCAATAAAACGGTTCAGTATATAGTGAAAAAATATCTTGAAAAATCAGGGCTTGGCGGTCAGGGGCTTTCAACCCATAAACTAAGGCACACCGCCGCCACTTTAATGTATCAGCACGGAAATGTTGATATAAGAGTTTTAAAGGATATTTTAGGGCATTCAAATCTCGGCACAACCCAGATTTATACCCATATTTCAGACAAGCAAATAAAAAATGCGATAGATTCAAATCCGCTTTCAAACATCAAAAAAGAACAGTAATTCTCGGAGGTCAATTTATGAGCGAAAAAATTATAATTTCAAGCGACAGCACTACCGATTTAAGCGAAGAATTAAAAGAAAGATACAACATTTCTGTAATTCCGCTTTGTATTACACTCGGCAGCAATGTTTATAGAGACGGTGTTGATATTGACGCCGATAAGATTTATGAACATCATTCAAGAACAGGAGAACTTCCGAAAACTACTGCGGCAAATGTAGGAGAACTTGAAGAATACTTTGCAGAACTCACAAAGGACGGTTCAAGTGTTGTGCATTTCACATTAAGTTCGGATATGTCCTCAACCTACAATAATGCCGTAATAGCAAGTGAAAGTTTTGAAAATGTTTATGTTGTAGACACCAAAAACCTTTCAACAGGCGGAGGACTTTTGGTGCTATCGGCTTGCGATATGGCAGCAAACGGGCTTGACGCAAAAACTATTGCCGAAAAATCGAAAGAACTTACTCCGAATGTTGAGGCATCGTTTGTTATCGACAGTCTTGAATACCTCTACAAAGGTGGCAGATGCTCGGCTCTTTCAATGCTCGGTGCAAATCTTTTGAAATTAAAGCCTTGTATTGAAGTTAAAAACGGAAGTATGGGAGTAGGTAAAAAATACCGTGGCAAATTTGACGATGTATTAAAAGAGTATATTGTCGAACGCCTTGTGAATATTGACGACATTGATAAAACAAGGGTATTTATAACCCATGCCGGTTGCGACGAAAACCTTGTAAAAGACCTTGCAAAACTTGTAAGTGATAAAAATATTTTTGACGAGGTATTGATTACCCGTGCCGGTTGTACCGTTTCTTCGCATTGCGGAAGAAATACTCTCGGAATTTTATTTATAAGAAAATCACCTATTGCTTAAATTTTGCATAATATAAACAGGGTGCTAAAAAGGATATCCGATATCGGCGATAAGTCGCGTCTTATCTACAAATAACCGATAATACCCCTTTAATATAGAAATCCCACGCAGAAATTCCTGCGTGGGATTGTTTATTATTTGTCGTTTTTCTTTTTGTTCTTATACTTGTATTTGATTTTTTCTTTAATGTCAATTAAAACCGCAAGCGTTCGTTTATCGTTCGGGAAAAAGATTTTAAGCAGTTCTATTGCTATAATTATTGTAACGATTTTCTCAAGCGTAAACGGAAACCACAAAAACGAAATATATGCTCCCGCAACGGCTATCAGCCATCCTATTTTAAAATAAGTACCTAAACTCATCGCAATGTATGCCCAACCGTTTGTTATTACCCAAGCAATTAACAAGCAGAGAATAAGATGGGGATTAAGTAAAAAACTGTAAAGTCTTTTAAAAAAATTCTTTATGCTCTCTTTTGTTATTTTCAATTGTTTTTCCTCGTTGCCATTAAACTTTTACGCCCTGCTTTTTAAGGCAGTTGCATTATAAATCTTCGGGATTTTAGTATTCACATAAAAATTATATATTATCCTACTTGTTTTTGTCAACCGGGTTGTTGTATAATTTTTAAAAAAGCAAATTATGGGAGTTGAATATTTTGTTTGCCAAAATTAAGAGTGTCGGACTTTTCGGGATAGAGTCCTATATGATTGATATTGAAGCAGATGTTACCGGCGGTCTTCCCGCATTTGATATAGTAGGTCTCCCCGATACATCGGTAAGGGAATCAAGGGACCGTGTCCGTTCGGCAATAAAAAACTGCGGTTTTAAATTCCCGACAGGTCGAATAACCGTAAACCTCGCTCCTGCCGATAAGAAAAAGCAGGGTGCCGTTTATGATTTACCTATATTATTGGCAATTTTAAAAGCATCAAAACAAATAAATTTTTCTTTTGATAACAGTATTTTTTTGGGCGAACTTTCATTAGACGGTAAAATCAGACCCGTAAACGGCATACTCGCTATGACTATAACCGCAAGACAAAATAATATGGAAGAAATTTTTGTCCCTTACGAAAACTCTACCGAGGCTTCGGTTGTGGACGGAATAACCGTCTACGGTATATCAACGGTCAAGGAATTATTAAATCATTTAAGCGGCGAAAGCAAAATAGAAAAAACTGTTTTTAAAAATTCTAAAAGCCACAGTGCTCTTGATTTTCTTGATTTCAGCGAAGTAAAGGGTCAACTTGCCGCCAAAAAAGCACTTGAAGTTGCCGCCGCAGGCGGACATAACATTCTTCTTATCGGCCCTCCGGGTTCGGGAAAAAGTATGCTCGCAAAAAGGCTCCCAACCATTTTGCCCGAAATGACCTTTGAAGAATCAATAGAAACAACAAAAATTCATTCTGTCGCAGGAATTTTAAATAACGATAGTCCCCTCATAACAAGAAGACCTTTCCGCTCTCCTCACCATTCGGTATCACTTGTAGGACTTACGGGAGGCGGAAGCATTCCAAAACCGGGTGAGATTTCTTTGGCTCATAACGGCATTCTTTTTCTTGACGAATTGCCGGAATTTAAAAGGGATGCTATGGAGGCTTTACGGCAACCGATAGAAGACGGTGTTATTACCGTATCGAGAGCATCGGGAAGTGTTACATATCCGAGTTCAGTTATGCTGGTTGCGGCTATGAACCCCTGCCCTTGCGGTATGTACGGACATCCGACAAAACCCTGCACCTGCTCTAAAACTATGGTATCAAAATACCTTAATCGCATTTCAGGTCCTATGCTCGACAGAATTGACCTTCATGTTGAGGTTCCCCCTGTTGATTATGAATCTTTAAGCAGTTCGTCCTCCGAAGAAACATCGGCAGAGATTAGGGCAAGGGTAAACAAAGCACGGCAAATCCAGATAAACCGATATAAAGGTACAGGCGTTACATCTAATTCAAGGCTGACCCCTAAAATGCTGCGGGAGTTTTGCGTTTTGACCGATGACGCATCTAAATATCTTAACCGTTGTTTTGATGAATTGGGTCTTAGTGCCAGAGCATACGACCGAATTTTAAAGGTTTCAAGAACTATCGCCGATTTAAATTCAAACGAAAAAATAGAAAAATCTCATGTTTTATCGGCAATAAGGTTCAGAACACTTGACCGAAAGTATTTCACCGAATAAATTAAAATATTAAAATGCAAGGTTGGGAATTTCCCCTAAACCTTGCATTTTTTATAAATATATTTCTTTTTTGAAATCACATATTTGCAACTTGTTTTTTCATTGCGATGAGGTCGAGAATATTTACATTGCCGTCGCCGGTATAATCATACTTTTCGTTTATATCCTCTTTGCCTAAAATCATATCAATCGTTGTTGTCAAATCGTTGGCGGTCGGCTCAGAAATATTTATGCTGAATGTGTCGGTTTTTCCTAAATATGAAACCGTTACATTCCTTTGACCTGCGGTGCTTGTATTAAATCCCGAAACGGTAAAGTTTTTATAATAGAATCTTACCTCGCCTGACGAAAAATATGCGGCTATAATTACGCTGTTCGGCTCAATTTTCGAACCCACAAAATAATTATATCTTTTAACGGAAAACACCTCAATAAAATCGGGTAAAGGGATAAACCTATTGCCGTTTGAGTTTGCAAATATTTCTGCGACACTTGACGGAGAACCATATATGACTGTGTTTTGAGAAAACGCGTTACTTCCTATACTTCTTACATTGTCGGAAATTGTTAGAGTCGCAATCTCAGTGCAATTATAAAATGAATATGAACCTATACTTGTTATGCTATTTGGTATTGTTACACTTTTAAGTGATGTACAACCGTAAAAAACATAATTCCCTATACTTTTTGCATTTTCGGGTATAGTTAAATCGGTAACAAGTTTATTATTCAAAAATAAGTTTTGTGCATAAGTAAGTGGGTTTGAATAAAGACCTTTAAATTCTATATTGTACCAAGCCAAAATGTCAGAAATATTCACCTTGTTAAGCGAAGTGCAACCGGCAAACGCACCACTTTCTATACTTGTTACACTACTCGGTATCGTTATACTTGTAATTCCCGTGCAATTGTAAAATGCCGAACCACCTATACTCGTTAATCCGTCGGGAATGGTTATGCTTGTAATTGATCTGCTATCAGAAAATGCATAATATCCTATGCTTGTTACGCCTTGCTCAATTAGAACTGTTTTAATATTATTGAAATATCTTTCCCACGGTGCTGTGGTCTTAAAGATATAATTGGAACCGCTCGAATCATAATAGTTTTCGTGTGAAAAATCATACATTTCCCCCGTACCGGAAATGGTTAATAGCCCTTCGCTGTCAAGCGTCCAGTTAAGGTTATCGCCACATTTGCCGGAAGCGATAATTTCGGCTTTAACATAATTATATACCCAATTAGCATTTAACAAATTATAGTTATATGAACCAATTTTTATTTGATTTCGTTGTTCTTGCGATCCACCATAATAAACAGTGGTAAGTCCTGTGCAATCTCTAAATGCCCAATCTCCTATACTTTTTACGCTATTTGGAATTATTATACTTGTAAGTCCTGTGCAACCGTAAAATGCTTCATATCCTATACTTGTTACACTATCAGGTATTGCTATGCTTGTCAGCCCCTTGCAATCGGAAAATACCCCATCTCCTATATGTGTTAAACCGCTTCCTATTATTACACTTGTAAGTTCCGTGCAACCGGAAAATGCAGAAGCGCCTATATTTGTTACACCGTCTCCTATTATTGCACTTGTAAGTCCCGTGCAACCGAAAAATGCACTATAACCAATACTTGTTACGCTGTCGGGAATTGTTATGCTTGTAAGTCCTGTGCAACCTTTAAAGGCATAATCCTCTATACTTGTTACGCTGTCGGGAATTTTTACACTTGTAAGTCCCGTGCAACCGGAAAATGCAGAAGCGTCTATACTTGTTACGCTGTCGGGAATTTTTACACTTGTAAGTCCTGTGCAACCGTAAAATGCTTTCTCTCCTATACTTGTTACACCGCTTCCTATTGTTACACTTGTAAGTCCCGTGCAACCTTTAAATGCATAATTACCAATACTTGTTACGCTGTCGGGAATTTTTACACTTGTAAGTCCTGTGCAACCGTAAAATGCTTTCTCTCCTATACTTGTTACACCGCTTCCTATTGTTACACTTGTAAGTCCTGTGCAACCGTAAAATGACCAACCGCCTATACTTGTTACACCGCTTCCTATTGTTACGCTTGTAAGTCCGGTGCTATATTGAAATACCCATTCTCCCATACTTGTTACACTGTCTGGAATTGTTATACTTGTAAGTCCGGTGCAATATCCAAATGCTCCCTCCTCTATACTTGTTACACTATCAGGTATTGCTATGCTTGTCAGCCCCTTGCAACCGGAAAACGCACCAATACTAATACTTGTTATCCTATCAGGTATTGTTATGCTTGTGAGTCCTG
>DFHZ01000079.1 GCA_002371985.1 Ruminococcaceae bacterium UBA3710
GTTTCGTCAGGTGTTACACCCGCCTTTTCCATTGCAAGTTGAATCATAAGCGGTGAAGGCTTACCTATCACAAAAGGACGCTTTCCGGTAGCATTATAAATCATATCACAGACACTGCCACAATCGGGTACACTGCCGTATTCCGTCGGGCAGACATAATCAGGATTGGTAGCAATATACGGCACATCTTTTGTACAAAGAATATAACTGACATCGTCGAGTTTTTGAAAAGTGAGTTCGGTATCAAAACCCATAACCACACACTCGGCGGCGTCTCGGTCGGTTGTGAGCAAAAAGCCGTTATCCACAAGTTCTTTTTTTAAAGATTCTGTACCGCAGACATACAGTTTTTTATCTGCATATCCGTTTTTTAAATAGTGAGCCGTGGCTTGAGAAGAAGTCAAAAAATCATTGTATTCAGCCTTGATTCCGAGTTTTGAGAGTTTTTCAATATACGAATTAACACTCTTAGAAGAATTGTTTGTTATGAACAGATATTCCCTTCCGCTTTCACGAATAGCCTTTAATAACTCTTTTGTGAAATCAAAAAGACGATTACCGATATACAAAGTTCCATCCATATCAAACAAAAAAAGTTTGATACTGCTTAGTTTGCTTTTTTCCATTTGATCTCACCTTAATCAATATTTTTAGCGGAAAGTATTTCTTTATCGTCATTAAAGACGATTTCTGTTTTTTCACCTTGCAACAATAGACCCATACCGGCAAAATAAGGCTCACTGCCAAGAATCACCTTAGAGCCTATCACAACCGTAAAAGAATGTTCAAATCTGTTGTTTTGAGAGTCTGAAGAATGTATGCCAAAATCGTGCATATGAGCGCACAACATTAAATCAGGCTTTATCTCATTTTCTAACACTCTTGTCCACTCGCCGTAAATCTCATTTTCTATATTAAACGGTTCCGGAGAGATTTGAGTGAATGGAAAATGTGCAATCACCAATCGGTGGCTAATTCCCGGTGCCATATAATGTTCATCGGGATGCTTTATAAGACTTTTTAAATACTCGGTTTCTCTTTTTCGGAACGGAGAGCAGGATACAGTATGCGCATATTCACAGTTATCATCCGCTTTATCCTCACCGCAATCCAAAACCAAAGCCCAGATATTACCAAGCCTCACCGTAAAATAAGTGTTACCGTTTTCATTAGGCGTATAATCTGTCAGTTTTTCCGCAAAGGACCCCCTTAAATCGTGATTACCTCTTGCAAAAATTATCGGAATTTCTCCTCCGGTTATTCTATCGGCAATTTTATAAATCGTATCAAAATTTTCAATCGTTCCGCTATGATCCGGAATATCTCCATTTAAAACCAAAAAATCTATTTTTCCGTATTCTTCTTCAAATCGTTTTGCCGCTGCCACCGGTCCATCTACATGATTGTGTGCATCACCTATTTGATATGCCAATATCTTCTTTTTATTTGTAGAAACGGGATGAAATTTAAAACTTTCCTGATAAGGTTCTTCAGATTCGGTAAAATATGCTTTTCTTTTAATTATTTTTCGGCAATATACTGTATATTCGCCCACATTATCCAATTCCTCCATAGGAACGCAGACTTTGTGAACTAAACAACCGGAGCGTAAAACTCCGTTGATTTCATCATAATAACAGGTATTCCCGCATTTTATCCATAGCAGAGATTCGCTTTCAACCGGAACCATAATTTGATACATATTACCCACAGCAAATACAGCAGGTTTTGTTTTTAAAATACTCAATACTTTTCCTCGTTTCTCAAAATATACTTTTGCTTTATAAATCAATCTCTATAATATCACTTTTACAGTTATCGCTGACAGCTAAAAGTTTCAGTCTCTTTTGACCTTTTTCGGGCTTTACGGCAATGCGAATTTTCCCCATATACATTTTTCGCTCGCTATTTGCTACATTTTTATGGTCGCAGTTATCAGAGCCCGTGCCTACTATTACCGCAGGGGAGTTGACAGAAAACCTTACAAACTCCGAAGCATCCGGCACCATGTTACCGTTTGCATCAACACATTCGCAGGTGAATAGTGCTATATCTTTGCCGTTGGCAGTAAAATCATTATCCCGGGTCAGTTTTAATGCTACAGATTTTCCTGTAGTTACTCGCTTATCGGTTGCAACAAGCATTCCGTTTATATAACCCTTAACCTCAAGTGTACCTGTTTCGTATGGCACATTCCACTCACCGTGGCCGTATTTTTCAATCTGCTTTTTACTTAGACTTTGACCGTTTAAAATCAACTCTAATTCCTCACAGTTGGTATAAACCGTTACAAGTATGTCCTTGCCCTCAAGTCCCTCAAAATTCCAATGAGGGACGATATGCACCATAGGGTCATCTGTCCAATGAGATTTATTTTGATAAAAAGCACCTTTTTTCTGCAAAAACAAATCAAGTGCCCCCGATTTTGAGCAAATGGTAGGCCACAGTGCCTCTCCTCTATGCTCTACCGCTATCCATTGATAACATCCTATAACATAAGGTCTTTCCATCAAGAATTTCCAAGTTTTTTCTCTGCCTAAAAACCAATTATTAGTATCGGCATCCTTATCCCTTAGTCTTCCGTTAAAACCGGAGTCATAATTCCAATCCCTCGTAGTACCCGTAGCACAACATTCAGAGGCGAAAAGAACCTTATCGGGAGATAATTTATGAACGGTATCGTAAATATTAAGGTTATAGTTTATTCCTACTATATCGCATTCGTCATATATGGTGGATTTTTCAGGACTTTTATCCTCGGCTGCTGTAATCAAACGGGTATTATCCAATTTTCTTATAAATGAGGCTACCGCTTTATGTATTCTATAGCCGACATCGGTTGTATGATATGGCTCCTCATTACCTGTTGACCACATTATTACACTTGGACGGTTTCTATCTCGTTTTATAAGTGATTCGAGTTGTTCAAAACTTTCCTCGGTGCTTTCAAACCAACGGGTCTCATCCATTACCAAAAGACCTAACTCATCACAAGCATCAAGGTAAGCACTTGTTTGCTGGTAATGGCTTGTTCTATAACCGTTAGCACCCATTTCTTTTATTAACTTCATTTTATACTTAGCAATATTTTCAGGTACCGCAAGACCCGTAAGTCCAAAATCCTGATGAGCACAAACACCCTTAATGAAAGTTTTCTTTCCATTAAGTAATAAGCCTTTATCTACAGATACTTCAATCGTTCTGAAGCCTATCCGGGTTATATTTTCATCAATTTCTTCGCCGTCCTGCTTTAAAACGGTTTTTATTGTATAAAGATTTGGATTATCAACATCCCAAAGAAACGGATTTTTTACTATAGCACTATATTCTATAATTCCTTTTTCCCGAAACTCAATTTTACCGTTTCCGCTGCCTTCAGCGACACAAATGCCGTCAGCACCAATAACCCGACTTTCTGCTGTAACAGTACAGTCAGAATAATCGGCATTTACCACAGTAGTCTTGAAATTTATCTGCCAATCGGTATCGTTTATTCTCTCATAAGGCGCATACACGCCCCAAAGGTCAATAGCAATGGGCTCAGTTATGGTCAAGGTTACATCACGGTATATACCGCCACCTTGATACCACCATCCCTCCCATTCCTCTGTATTGACATAGACGGCAATAATATTTTCCTTATCATAGTAAACATTATCACTTATATTGATTTCAAAGGTATTATAAGTGGAGAAATTGTGATACATAAGACAACCGTTTAAATAAACTGTAGATTTGCCTGTAACGCCGTCGAAGCGCAAAGTAATTCTTTTGTTTTCGCTGCCTTCAGGCAATGTGAAATGATTTCTGTACCAAGCATTATCGTAATGAAGATAACCGAGTGCATTATTTTCGTCTTTTGACAAATCCTGTGTTACCACATAATCATGAGGTACAGTAACCCTTTTCCAACGGTCGCTATGAAGTGATTTGGCCGGATAAAAAGGGTCAGGAGTATCAAGATAGTTATACGAAGCAGGACCTGAAAGTTTTCTTTCGGTCTTGCTTTGTGTATATATCGGTCCTTTTTCAACAGGTTTCGATATTTCTATATCACCTTTATGAAAAAGCCAATTTGAAAGTATTATTTCTTTACGCATAATAATCACCCATAGCAATTGCAATAAATACAAATACAGAAAATACTATCATTTATAAAAGATTAACATTTGTTTTATTCTTTGTCAAACAGTTTTCACCGACATAAATTTCAAATTCTCCGCTTTCAACTGTATATTCGCCTTTTTCATTATAAAAGCCCAAGTCATCATAAGAAAGTTCAAAATCTACTTTAACGGTATCATTTCTGTTTATAAAAACCTTCTTATATGCTTTTAGTTCACGCAAAGGCCTCAGCAAAGAAGCAAATTTGTCTTTTATATAAAGTTGTACTGTTTCTTTTGCATCAAAATTTCCTGTATTAGATACATTTATTGAAACGATGATTTTTTCGCCTTGTTTCAAAGCGTTAAGCGAAAGGCTTTGTTTATCAATCGTTAAATCACTATACTCAAAAGTGGTATAAGAAAGACCGTATCCAAAAGGATACAATGGTGTTGCCAGACTGTCAGTATAATTCATTTCGGGATTTTCACCGTAATAACCATTTACAGGCTGACCGCTTGAAGTAGTATTATAATACAACGGAATATGTGTGGGTTTTCTCGGGAAAGTAACTGTTGTTTTTCCACTTGGCACAGTGTCGCCAAACAATATATCACAAGCAGCATGGGCTGTTTCACTGCCACAATGCCAAGCATAAAGTATGGCATCAAGTTTCCCTTCAACCTCCTCTAAAGCCAATGGTCTGCCACAGAAAAATACGCCAACTACCTTTTTCCCTAATGTATGCATTTTATTTATAAGTTCAATTTGGGATTTTGAAAGTGAAATATCCGAAACGGAATTTCTTTCGCCGGTTGTTAAATGGCTTTCACCAAGAGCCAAAACAATCACATCCGCTTTAGAAGCAATATATACAGAATTATCAAACAAACCCGACATTTCCTGACAAAAAACTTCACCGTATGTTAAGGCTTCGACTATTGCCTCGTAAAAACTCGTTGTTTCTTCTTCTAAGCCGTCTAATGTCCATGTACCAAGCAATGAACGGCGTTCCTTCATAAACGGACCTGCAAGTGCAATTTTAGAGTTCTTATTAAGAGGTAGAACACCATTATTTTTTAGCAACACCATAGACTCTCCGGCGAGTTCTCTTGCATCATTTAAGTGCTCAAGTTTATTATACTCTTTTTTATCGCCGTATGGGTGTTCAAAAAGTCCCATAGCAAGTTTCACGCAAAGAATTCTTTCTACCGCAAGGTCAATTGTATCAACCGAAACCTTTCCCTCTTCCACAAGACTTTCAAGATTGTCAATATAACAATAGTCGCACATATCAAGGTCTACACCTGCGTTTAGTGCTATCTGCGCACATTCCTTTTTGGACTGTGCGAGTCCCATGTGCTGTAATTGGGCTACCGCACCCCAATCAGATACAACAAAGCCCTCAAAACCTAACTGTTCCCTTAAAATATCAGTAAGATATTTTCTACTGCCTGTTACAGGTGTACCGCTGATGTCATTGAAAGATGACATCACCGTTGCAATACCTTCGTTGACGGCTGCTCTAAAAGCAGGAACGAAATAATTATATAATGTAGCATCGCCGATTTCACTATGAAAATAGTCCTTACCGCCTTCAGCGGCGCCATAACCGATATAATGTTTCGCACACGCAACAATGCTATCAGGGTCAGATATATTATCACCCTGAAAGCCCCTTATACAAGCCCTTGCCATAGAAGCACCCACATAAGGGTCTTCTCCCGGACCTTCAACTATTCTGCCCCAACGTGGGTCACGGCACAAATCAAGCATTGGTGAAAAAGTCCAGCGAATACCGTCTGCTAATGCCTCAACTGCTATATTTCGATAACATTTTTCAAGCAATTTATCATTAAAAGCCGCAGCAGATGCTAAAGGTAACGGATAAACCGTCCTATGACCGTGGATAACATCTCTGCCAAAAATCATCGGAATACCAAGGCGACTTTTCTCTACGGCAATTTTTTGCAATTCGTTATATACATCAATATTAACATGCCCTTGAGGATCGTTTCCGGCGGTTGCAGAAGAAGCTAAAATCAATGAACCTATATCACCGTTTTTTATTAGTTGTTTCAGTTTATCCATATCGTTACTATACGGTGTAATAGTAATTTGATTTAACTGACCTATTTTTTCTTTTAATGTCATTTTAGAAATAATTTGTCTTGCCTTGCTTCTATATTCCTTGTACATAAAATCTCCGTAAAAATTATACTAATTATATCTGGCACTTATTTTACTATCTCAAAACCGTTACTATCCAAATCAATAGTAAATTCATCACACTCTTTAAGAATCAATTTACCATTTTCATCAATTTCAATAAGTGAGAAATAATATGATGAATTTTCATAGGCAAAACATTTTCTATTGTGTCCGTCCCACTGATTACCGCCCCATCGGTCGCCTATATAAATATGCTGTTCTTTTCCGTTTACAGAAAGGTTTAAAACAGAAGTCGGCTGACTGTGATAAGTTGTATCGTCGCCAAAATCTCTGAGTTTTGCCCACTTACTTAAAATGTTGTCTGAAAAAGAGTAGCCTCCCCTATTAGGACGCCAACCTGTACAGGCAGAAGTTAAAATATAAATCTTTTCGTTATGTGTAAAAAGTGCGGGTGCCTCACGGCTTTCGCCCTCAAAGAGTAAATTAACCCTCTCGGCAACACCTAAATAATCGTCTGTTAATCGATAAATATGAAGGTCTTTATTTTCATTTGAAGCAGAAATAAAATACATATTACCTTCATATTCAAAAACATTACAGTCCCTTGACATATATGAAAAAGGTCTGAAATACCCGTGGTATGTAAAGTTGCCGTCAGGCGTATCGCAAGATGCGATAGCAATTGCCGCCTCATTGTAATTCAAACCGTTTTCGTAATGAGCCCACATTATGTACTTCCCTGTTTTCTTATTATAAATCACCTTGGGTCTTTCAATATTTATTTTTTTATCGCCAATTTTAAGCGCTAAATTTCCTTCAAAACCTAAATCTTTGACCTTAGAATCTGTTGTAAGTATACTTTTTCTGAATTCCCAATTATTCAAATCTTTAGAAGCATAACAATTTACATAAGCATTATCAATACGATTTTCGCCGTACCAATAATATGTATCATTAAATTTCACGATATGTCCGCCATGAGCATGTATTATATTTCCATCGGTATCAAACCAGTTTTCACCGTTTTTAAATATTTTATTTGCCATAATTTTTCCCCTTAAGTCCGTACTTTAAAAAGTTTTATTCTTAATATACTCGGTAACCCGTTGGGCTATGACATCATACCCGTTTTTAGTAGGGTGTACACCGTCACTTTGAAGTTCGATTCCCCAGTTATAGCAATCAAGTAAATAAATATTCTTAAACTTTTTGTTCATCAATCTGTATGCATTGTCTATAGCCTCTTTGCGAACAGGGTCATCTCTGTGAGTCTGCAAAATAAAAATCGGCTTATTTGAAAATCGCTTTATTATCTTGCTTATAAAATTGAAATATTTTTTCGCAAAAAACTCACAATTCCCCTCTGCCTTTTGCTCTTCACGGCTTATATAATCATTTGTTCCGAGGTATATAACAAATGCATCAGGAATACGGCAATTTTCAAATCTGTATTCCGGCGGACATATAACTTCCTGTGGATTATTCAGACTGAAATAAGTGGATTCCATACCGATACGCTCGGTAGCACCGTCAATTAGTTTATACCAACCCCATTTATTTACAAGCGCAATTCCGCAAAGTGAAACTATGGAATAATCTACACCAAGATTATTTGCAACAGTAGTCGAAAAACCCGGATACGCATCTGTTATAGAATCACCTATAAACTGAATGTATTTATTATTATCGGTTTTAAACAGTTTTTTATCAGCATCCAAATACACTCCCCAAAACCTTAGTTTTGAGTGTCTTGTCATAATTATTTTAAGTGTATGTGTGGAATTTGCGGCTTTGATTACGAGAAGTTTATCCGTTTCAGTTTCCGGAACAATTTTCTCTCCATCAAGCAAAAATTCAATATATTCTGTCTGTATAGTTTTAACTTTAAGTTTTATCTCGCTGCCGCAAAAACCGAATTCGAGTTGAGCGGCAGTATGATACGAAATAATTTCATTGCCGTTATCAGACTGCCATACACCTGTATATTTAAATACTTTATCGGTAAAAGGAATAAATTTTTCCACCATTTTTCGCCCCTTAATCTTTGAAAACACTTATCTCACTTTTAATCAAATCGACATTGTTTTCTAACTTCAAATTATCACAATTAAACATTAATATATCAGAACAGTATTCCTCCGGTCTGTTTTCTGTATCACTGCAACAATTCTGAAAAACATTATCTGTGATTTTAAGCCCTGAAACCGCATCGGCAAATATTGCGGAATCTTTTAATTCTAAAAATTTGTTATTGCTGATTTCTATGTTTTCGTGAACACCTTGGTGCTCCAATTTTTCTGCACATATATTGATATGATTAACACCTATTACAATTCCGCCTGCACGCAAACGGTTCATATTAACACCGCAACCGTCAAACACATTGTTTTTAATAATGGCTTTTCTTACGGGTCCCAACTCATTCCAACGGGAAACATCGCAACAAAGCATAAGCCCGGCAGAGGTAATGCGTGAAAATCTGCAATTTTGTATGCTTACATTTTCAGTCTGAAGTAAAAAGCCTCTCGCCCTGCTACCCGTTACAGAACAGTTATCAATAAAAACTTCCGCATTATATGCTGAATTGGCGAGTTTCAGTCCCTCGTGCAGAACACCGTCAAAGTTGCTTATTTTTGCAATATTATAACCGTTTTCTGTTTTAAACTCTTCGATTGTAAAACTTCCGACACGCTTTAATGTATTTTCATCATAAATATAAATAATATCCCCTTTTCGTGCCCAATCCTCAGGCAAAAGGGTTTTAGGTGGCTCGTTTAAAGATTGTTCAGGCACTCGCATACCAATTTTCAAAATATCCTCTTCAACAGAAAATACAGTTCCTGCGCTATTGTGAATGTTAAGCGCATCATCGCCCATATTATAAAAATGACAGTTTTCAAGTGTCAACTTCCCTGTAAGGCCTTTAATATGTATTCCGTCCGAGCAGGAGGTATATGGTTGGCAAGAGTTTACTGCCTCACGAACATTAAAACGCCTGAATGTAAAATCACTGCTTCTCGGATATACTCCGCAACAATGTCCCGCAGTGCTTTCAATAGTGATATCCTCTAATAAAATTCTATTACATGCGTTAAAAATAAAAGGTGGCATTGAATAAAGCCCATGTCTTAAACAGATAAGTTCGCCCACAGAGATATTTTTGAGTGTATATGCCACCGTATGCCAAAGGCTTATCCTTAAATGCTTATCTCCTATCATTTCATATTTGTATGAATTATTATCGGAAAGTCCCATATGAAAATTACAGGAGTAGTTTTCGTTCATACTGTCTATTCCGAATATTTTTTCATTACCGTTAAAAATAAATATATCGTCAACCTTTACATCAAAGGTATTGTTTTCTAAATCAATTGCTGTAACTCTTGCAGAAACATTAGTTGCCCTTTCGGTGTTGAAACTGAAACCTGAAATACTGCAATCGTCACAATTATCAAATTTAAATCCGCCGCTGCATCCATAATTTACAGTAACATTTATAGCGGAAATGATTTTTGCACCATATCCTATAATATCAACATTTTTTAAACTTTCAACTTCTATTCTTTTCTTTATAAAATAATTACCCGGTGCGAATATAATTTTACTGTTTTCTTTGTTTTCTGAAATAAGGTCGATTATCTTTTCTGATAAATCCTCGTTTGTCTCGGGAATTATTCCCCTCTCTATTGCAGAAATAACATACTTTTTATTCATAGTTCATAATTCCCTTAAAATATCATTTACAAGCAAAACCGCTTTTTAAGCAGTTTTGCTTGTAGTAGTGTTATGTAATTAAAACTTGTGGCGGAGATAAGCAGATTTATATCTCCGCCACATAATACTTAATCAATCTTCAATATTAAGAAGACGATTTACGAGTAAAACAAGGTCAGAACCGTTAATAGCAGTGTCGTTGTCTAAATCGTATGTTTCATCATAATCAGTAGCAAGAATACCCTTCTTCTGAACAACAAGGTCAACTATATTTACTCTTCCATCACGGTTCATATCGCCGTATTTAAGAGTTTTAAAGGAAACTTCGTTACTATAATCTTTAGAAGCATGGTATCTTCCGTTTTCAGCCCATTTAGCAACAAATGTATAATTTGTATCAGCATTAAGGTTTGCTATTTCATTACCGTCAATTTCGGTTAAAGTGCCGTCATTTGCTTTAAGGTAATAGGTAGCAAATCTGTCATCAGCAAACTTTATTTTATTAAAATAATTATTTTGCATAACAGGTAGACGCTCAAAATCGGCATTACCGCTTACAGTCTTATACATAGTAAGTTCATCGGCATAAATAATGTTGCTCCAATTTATTGTATCGTCAGAGTTCTTTACATTATTAATGTATATTGCAAGATAAATATATTCATCAAAGTCAATATCACAACCCGCTGTTGAGAAGGTAGCCTTTACCGTACGCCTGTCATTATTATTTGAAACATTTGGAACCCAAGCTATTTTTTCATCTATAAGAACAGCATTATCAATATTGTTGTAATATGTGTCATATTCATCCTTGCCGACATAATCTTCGGGCTTTTCCTTGAAGGCATAAGCAGATACATAAGAACCACCGAATGTAGTAGCGGCTTTAAGGATTGCAGTATATTCGGCATTCGCTTCTACGGGGAAATCATTAAGAACCATAATCAAGTTATGACCGGATCTCTTATATGCGCCGTAAACCTCATCATTTTCATCTGCCTGAGGGTCTGTTTCGGCATTTTCCCAAACTCGCTCTTGTGAGCCTTCGTCCGAGAAGAAATACTCGTCCATCCATTCGTCAGCACTTGCCTTGAGTTCTACGCTTGTAACATATACATTACCTGTAGCAGTTGTAAAGTTAAGAGCAACTCTTAAAACATCGTCTGCAGGAATATCTTTTTCGGGAACAAATGTGAAACTATGAATTGTATTCTCAGAAGGAAGTCTGCCGATTTGCTTTTCCATAAGTCTGGTAGCATATCCATCTGTAATACCAAAGTTAGCAGGGTTATCAACAGAAGGACCACTCTTGTTTGCGACATAAGGTGTAAATCCTACTGTATTAAGGGTATCGGTTGTACTTGCCATAATCCAGGTCTTATTTGACCAAATTGTATTACCGTTTGCAGCAACATCACCGTACATACCCAATTCTAATGTGTATTCTACACCTGCAATCAAATCCTTATCAAGTTTAAAGGCAAGGTTAGTTGTTGAGAAATAGTTTGAATTGCCCTCGGTAAGAGCCAACTTAAGTACGCCATTTTCAACTGTACGAACTACGGGAGCAGCAGTATCATCATGCCAAGCCTTATATGACATATAGATTTCTGCATCGGAATCAATGGTATTTACACTGTCTTTGGTAATATCAGCATCCGAATAATCCAAATTGAAATTCCATTTCTGAACCCTGAATTTGCCGTCAGAATCTTTGTTTTCAAGTTCAGAATTTGTAGCTTTTAAAGCGGCACTTGTAACATAAACATTACTTACAGTATCGCTTGTATTGCGGAAGTTGAGGGATACTCTTATATAATTATCTGTTGCAATATCAGTTTCAGGGATAAAGGTGAAGCCATATACTTTATTTTCATCCGTAAGATTTTTAATTTGACGGATAACAAGTTTTGTAGCACCGCCGTCTTTTATACCAAAATTAGCAGCATTATCAACAGAAGGTGTGCCGGTAGAACAAGCAATTTCGTTTGCGAACTTATTATTTGTGGTAATATAGTTTCCATCACTATATGAAATAAAGGTATTATATGACCATGTTTTGTCGGGGCTATACATTCCAAGTTCAAATGTATACCTTTGACCTGCAACAAGTTCTTTGTCAAGTTTGAATGCAATATTTGTTGTTGAGTAATATGCAACCGTTGCAGCATTTCCTCGTGTACTTTTACTCATAGCCAAATTAAGTACACCGTCACTGATTGTTCTTACAACAGGACCGGAAGAATTATCATGATAATTCTGATAACCCATAAGAACTTCGCCATTTGTATCGACTGTAGATACGGTATCCTTTGTTAATGCGCTATCGGAAAAATTCTTATCAAAATTCCATGTCTTTAATATATAATCATTAGCAGAATCTTTCTCGAATGAATCATTTGAAAGTTCACCGTAGGTAGAAAGACCAAGGCTTGTAACATATACTGTTTTTACCGTGTTAGCATCAGTATTTCTGAAGTTTAAAGCAACTCTTATATAATTACCTGATTTTATATCAGTTTCGGGAGTAAAAGCAAAGTCATAAACTTTATTACTGTCTGTAAGTGAGCCTATCTGTGTTATATTAAGTTCTGTTGCAACATCCGGTATACCAAAGTTTGCTTTGGTGTCAACACTCGGTGTTGAACTCTTATTCGCAATATAATTAGCAAAACCTGTATTTGTTAAAGATGCTGCATCACTATACATAATATATGTCTTTGAAGACCAGATTTTATCAGGACTGTATATACCAAGTTTAAATGTATATTCCTGTTTTGCCTTTAAGGTTTCGTCTAATCTTAAAGCAAAATTCGTGGTGGAGAAATACTTACTGTCAGATGATGTTTTAAGTTCGATTTTCAGCACACCGTCTTTAATAGTACGGGCAGTAGGTGCGGCAGAACTGTCATGCCAGTTTTTATTTGCTATTGCAATTTCGCCTTCATCTAAAAATTCCACATTATCTTTAGCAAGATATGATGCACTGTATTCAGAATCGAATTTCCATTCTTTAACAGTGTACTCACCCTTTGCAACTACTGCAGATGTTGGCATTGCAACTAATGTAAACATTAAAGCAATAACCAAAAGAACACTTAAAATTTTTGCAAATACTTTTTTCATTTTATTGACCTCCATAATAAAATTTTATTTTTAATGTGAGCCGTCTCACAGAGCAACAGATTAAAAATTTCCCTCCTCTCGTAGTTTTTTCTATATAAAGCAAATAGATTAACCAACTATACCAACTCGGTCAATACTTGCAATAAATTTACGCTGGAGTAAAAGGTACATAACAATTATCGGCAAAACATATAAAAGACATGCCGCCATACTATATGTAAGAGAGTCGCTTCCGTAACCGGACATATTGTAAATACTCGAAGCCAACTTTGAAAGTGATACCGATAACGGCTGATTATCGTTGAGATAAAGGATGGAAAGATAATAATCGTTCCAATGCCATACTACGGAGAATATCGTAACTGTAAGGAATGCCACTCCCGACGAGGGTACCACAACCCTCATAAAGGTTGTAAAAGCATTTGCACCGTCGATATACGCCGCTTCTTCAAGTTCCTTAGGTAAATTCTTAAAAAACTGATTATAAATAAATATAAATAGTCCTGACCTTAGTCCTACACCAAACATTGACGGTAACCAGAAAACCATACCCGAGTTAAGCAAATTCGGTCTTATATCCCGACCTATTAGTTTGCCAATGCCACCGAGTATTCCGAACAGATCAAAATATGCGTAATTCAGCGACATTGAAACTGCTGTCATCTGAGGTGGAACCAATATCATAAGAATAACGATAGCGAAAAATACTTTTTTGCCCTTGAAATTATATCTTGCAAAACCGTATGCCGCTACTGAACATGTAAAGACCTCTATTAGTCCGCTGAGTACCTGAACAACTACTGTGTTAAAGAATGATTTGAAATAATCAAGGGCTTCTATAGCCACCTTAAAGTTATTTAAAGTAAAGGTTTTAGGCACCCACACAACACTTGCATCTTTCGTTTCTTCAGGTATTCTGAATGCATAACTGCACATATAAATAAGTTGAATCAAAACAACATATCCTATTGCTATAAGAAATGCATACCGCATAACGGAAACTAAAATATCCGTGCCGTGTCGCTTTATCTGATACTGCGTTTTGGGAGTAAACTCCGGTAATTTGATACTTTTCATTTTTCCCTCCTATTGCCAACGCTTTAAGCAGGTACGATGGAACAGAACAAACAGCAGTGCCGTTATACCGCCTA
>DFHZ01000121.1 GCA_002371985.1 Ruminococcaceae bacterium UBA3710
TTTATGAATTTTACGGAGTATGTAAAAAACTGAACATATTTAACCGCGATATACAAACGTTTCCAATAAATAATTAGCTAACGCATGGGTGTTGTTACCCAAATCAAAGATTTGGACAACACCTCAAAACTCTAAACTCTAAACATTAAACTCTCAAAAAACTAAACTCTATCAGTAAACCCCTCCACTCAATTATACAAAATATTCATTTTGTATAATTGGATATGATTTTCAGAGTGGGCTTCTCTACCATGGATTATATTTATAAATTATTCAAGATAGCCTACCGAATACTTATCTTTCAAGTAATCAATATATCTACTTGCCGATGATTTATCGCTAAATCCCAACAGGCTCTTAACATATTTTAAATCAGCACCGTTATCAATTAAATGCGTTGCAAATGTATGTCTTAAAGTATTTGGTGTTATTATTTTGTTTATATCAGATTTATCCGAATAATATGAAACTATTTTCCAAATACCCTGTCTTGTAAGTTTTGAGCCTCGTAGATTAGTAAACAACAAGTCGTTGCTCGTTTGTTCGGCTTTAAACATCTGTATATATTTTTTTAATTTATCTAATAGTTGTATATTTATCGGTATTATCCTATCGTTTTCGCTTTTAATTATTACCGTACCGATTTCAAAATTTATATCATTTATCCTTAATTCTATCAATTCTGATACCTTTATCCCCGTATAATACATCATTTCTAAAATCAGTTTGTCCCTTAATGACTTATATGTATTCCCTTCCGGTATTGATAAAAAATTAACAATTTCGTTTCTATCGAGAATAACCGGGGTTTTCTTTTCTGATTTTCTGTTTATAACCGGATTTTTTATAGAAATATAGTCAATATTTAAAAACTCAAGAAATGACCGTATAGAAGATACCGTTCTGTTGATTTTAGAATCAGAAACACCGGCATTTTTCATATTATCTATGTATTCTTTTATTGATTTTTCGGTTATATCCCCTTTTGTTTCTATATTACAGTTTTTGCAGTACAGCAAAATATCATTTATATATGCTTGAATGGTATTATAAGACATACCTTTATTAAATAGATAATTATTAAACTTTTCAAGTTGCATCATGGGAAAACACCACCTAAAAATCAAATAATTTAATTAAATAAAAGCCGAGTAAGGAATCAAATAAAGATATAATAATTGTAAACAAGAGCAACATCAAATACTTTTTAATAAGGGTAATAAATTCGATGGATATTTTTATTGACTTTTCATTGTTGATAACAAGTGTTGATAGCATTACCGCAAATGAAAAAGAAAACTTCGCCGTGCTGATAAGTACAATAAAATAAGATATAAAAATCGGGATAATAAGTATCGCGTTAAAGGCAAGACCTTTAAGAGAATAATTATAATAGTTAAATGACATAAAACTGCCGAACATATAGCCTAAAAAGAGTATAAAAACAGGTATTGTTATAGCACCCGAAAGTGAAATGCTTGAAACCAAAAAAATCAAATCAATAACTATAAAAAACAATACACTTGATGCAAAAATCTTTAAAAAATTTGAATATGATCTGCTCTTTATGTAAAAATTAAAAAACTTACCGACAAAAACATTTGTATTTTGCTTTTCGGAAAATAAAATTATTCCAAAAACTATGCCGATAAGCAAAAGAGTAAATAAAAAAATTTTTGTTTTATCTTTATTAACTATCTTAAAAATGCCGGTTCTTTTAAGGCTTACTACCCTTCCCTTTTTCATATTTACCACTCCATTTCTGTTAATTATATGAAATGTGTGGACAAGATATGAAAAAACATCCATAAAAATTTATAACATAACATTTATCTGTTGTCAAATTAAAAAATTATGTTATAATATAAAAAAATATTTTGGAGATAGTTATGAGTAAAACTGTAATTGTTACCGGTGCATCCAAAGGAATTGGCGCTACAACTGCCATTCATTTTGCCGAGCGAGGATATAATGTTGTAATCAATTATAATAATTCCTATCAATCGGCAAGACTACTTACTACCTCACTTAAAAGTCGTGGTTTTTCAGTAATACAAATCAAGGCTGATGTATCAAACCGTATGGAAACCGACCTTTTAATTAAAGAAACAATAGATAAATTCGGCAGCATTGACATACTTGTAAATAATGCAGGTATATCGCAAATAGGTTTGATAGACGAAATCGACGATTACGATGCCCAACGAATTTTTGATGTGAATTTAAAGGGTGTTTATAACTGTTGCAGAAGTGTTACACCGTATATGGTTAATCAGAAGTACGGAAGAATTATAAATATTACATCTATGTGGGGACAGGTTGGAGCATCTTGCGAAGTTGCTTATTCAGCATCAAAAGCCGGTGTAATCGGGCTTACAAAAGCCCTTGCAAAGGAATTGGCACCGAGTAATATAACGGTCAATGCAATTTCACCCGGTCTAATTGAAACATCAATGAATGCTAATGTAAGCATTGACGACCTTAATTCATTTGTTGAAGATATACCGCTCGGTAGAATCGGTAATACAAGCGATGTTGCAAATGCGGTATTATTTTTAGCAAATGATTCTTCGGATTATATTACCGGTCAAATAATTGGAGTAAACGGCGGTTATGTTGTTTAAGTATGTTAAAAGCCTTGATGAGTTTCATCAAGGCTTTTATACTATCTATCTTCTCTGAAATACGGTAGACCTAAATGTGCAGGAGGTTGAGCGTTTTTATTCTTCATTACACTCGAAATTACTAGCACAATTACAGTAAGCAAATATGGGAAAATAGCGAATATTTTTTGTTGTGAAAGAGATAGAGTTTTAAGCATTGCATCAAGAATTGAGAGACCGCCGAAAATTACTGAACCTAATGCAGCAAGTAACGGTTTCCACATTGAAGCAATAACTAAAGCAACAGCCATCCAACCGAACGAATCTATTGCAGCCTCGGCAATTTGAGTACCGCTTGAACGGTCCATAACATAGTATAAACCGCCAAGACCGGCGATAGCAGAACCTAATGTAATAAATACATACTTATATAAAGTTACATTTATTCCAACCGCATCGGCTGTAGCAGGGCTCTCGCCTATTGACCTCAGATAGAGTCCTGAACGAGATTTTTTAAGGAACCAAGATGAAATTATAGCAATAATAATTGCTAAATAGACAAGTATACCGTGTGATAAAAAAATCTGAACGAATGGATTTGTGCTATCTTTAAGACCAAATAAGTTTTGAAAAGCAGGGCTTAAAGATACGAAAAGTTTTTGGTCATAAATTCTTTTAGCAAAGAATTTCATAAATCCTACACCGAAAGTTGTAAGTGTAAGACCTGTAACATTTTGATTTGCTTGTAGTGTAACAGTAAGAAAGGTATATAGCATACCTGCCAAAGCGGAAAACAGCATAGCGAATAAGATTGATAAGAATACAAGTACAGGCGAACTAACCGTTGCACCGAAAAGAGAAATTGCAACTGCACCGCCCGTAGCACCGATACACATAATTCCGGGAATACCGAGATTTAAGTGTCCGGCTTTTTCGGTGAAGATTTCGCCTACACATCCGAAAAGAAAGATAGTTCCCATTCTGATTGCATTAACAAGAATTGATGTAAACATAAACTATGCCTCCTCCCTTTCTTCAATGCTTTTAGATTTACGCTTATTAAACTGAATTCTATATCTGATAAAGAATTCACATCCGATAACAAAGAAAAAGATAATGCCGACAACAATATTTGCATAATCGTTACTGTTTAACTGGAACTGAGTTGATACATATTTTGAACCTGTATCCAAGAAAACAACAAAGAAAGATGTCAAAAGCATTACACCTGAGTCAAAATTCGCAAGCCAAGCGACAAGAATAGCCGTAAATCCAAGTCCACCAACTTCTTTGTTAATTGTATGAGAAACTGAACCGGCATACAAGAAACCGAGTATTCCGCATATAATTCCGCCAAGTAAAAGTGTACGAATAATTACTTTTTTAACATTTATTCCTACATATTTTGCAGTATTTACACTTTCACCAACGAGCGAAACTTCAAAACCGTGCTTTGTGTATTTCATATACACGAACATAAATACAGTCATAATAAGAGCAACAATAATTGATAAAACATATCTGTTGCTTATATCAGGTATCCATCCTTTTTTTCCGTTTAAAAGGTTTACAATACCCAAAGTACCCGAGCCTGTTTTATCCCATGTGAATACAAAATAATCAACCATAGTAATAGCAATGTAGTTCATCATAAGAGTAAATAGGGTTTCGTTGGTATTAAAATACGCTTTAAATATTGCCGGGATTACCGACCAAATGCAGGAAGCAAGGATACTTGCAAGAGCCATTATAAGAATTAGCAGACCGTTTGAAATATCGGGAAATTTCTGCGGTATAAACTTCATACATGCGATAGCAGAAAGGCATCCGACAAGTACCTGACCGTTTGCACCTAAATTCCAGAATTTCATTTGGAAAGCAGGAATAACCGCTAAGCCGAACATGAGAAGCAAGGCTGTATTTTGCAAAAGGGTCCATACATCGATAAAAGCACCGTCAAACATAGCCTTATAAATAAGAAACGGATTTTCTTTAATAAGTATCATACTGAGAATTCCGACCAAAATAAGAGCAATCAGAATTGCAAAGACACGGATACCTATTGCTTTTGTCATTGGTATGGCATCATTTTTGGTAATATGAAAAAGAGGTTCATGTTTTTTATTCGCAGTTTTCATTACATATCCTCCGTTTCTTTATCAATCTTTTTCCATTCGTCTTCGGAAAGGTTGCTGTCTTTTGCTTTACCGTATTCTTTAATTTCTGACTTATCAAGGGAGCCGGTCATCATAAGACCTATCTCTTCCTTGGTAGTCTTTGAAGCATGAACAACCCCCATAACTTCGCCGTGGCATAAAACCATAATCTTATCACAAAGGGCAAGCATAACATCGAGGTCCTCGCCGACAAAAAGGATACCTACACCTTTTTGCTTTTGCTCATTTAATATATCGTATATTTGATAAGAAGAATTGATGTCAAGACCTCTTACAGGATAGGCTGTAATAATAACATTAGGACCTGATTCAATTTCTCTGCCAACAAGAATTTTTTGAACATTACCGCCTGAAAGTCTTCTGACAGGAGTTTCGGTAGACGGTGTTACAATACCTAATTTTTCAATCAGTTGCTTTGCTCTCGTTCTTGCGGTTTTTCTGTCAACGAACGGGGTTTTCCCTTCACCGTATGTCTTAAGCATCATATTATCTGTTATAGAAAATGAAGGAGCAAGTCCCATACCAAGTCGGTCTTCAGGAATGAAACTCATAGAAATACCACGCTTGATAATATCCCTTGTAGACATTCCTATAATTGACTCACCGTCGTGCATTATAGCACCCGAAGATATAGGTCTGAGTCCTGCGATAGCCTCGCATAACTCCTTTTGACCGCAGCCGGTTATTCCGGCAACACCGAGAATTTCTCCACCACGAATATAAAAACTTACATTGTTTATTGCGTTAGTTCCGACATCAGATTTAACCGACAAATCACGAATTTCAAGCAAAGGTTTCTTCTTTTCAATCAAAACTCTGTTGATTTGAAGGTCAACCTTTTTACCAACCATCATTTCTGTGAGGGCTTTTTCGGATGTTTCGCTCGTGTTTACGGTGCCTACATACTCACCTTTTCTGAGAACTGAAACTCTATCGGAAATTGCCATAACTTCATTTAACTTATGGGTGATTATAATAATTGCTTTACCGTCATCACGCATACGCCTTAATATAGTGAAGAGTTTTTCTATCTCTTGGGGTGTTAAAACAGCGGTAGGCTCGTCCAAGATAAGTATATCAGCCCCACGATATAAAACCTTGATAATTTCAACGGTTTGTTTTTCCGAAACCGACATTTCGTGAATTTTCTTTTTAGGGTCAATATCAAAACCGTATTTAGAAGCAATGTCCTTAACACGGGAATTTACAATTTTCAAATTATACGGCTCATTATTTCCGAGAATAATGTTTTCAGCAGCCGTAAAAGTATCAACTAATTTAAAATGCTGATGTATCATACCGATTTTGTATGAATAGGCATCTTTAGGCGATGCAATTATTGCGGGTTTACCGTCAATGAGTATCTCGCCTTCGTCAGGAAAATAAATACCTGAAATCATATTCATAAGGGTAGTTTTTCCTGATCCGTTTTCACCGAGAAGTGATAGTATTTCTCTCTTATAGAGAGTTAATGAAACATTTTTATTTGCAACAACTTTTGTTCCAAATCTTTTGGTAATGTTACGGAGTTCGAGAGCAATATTATTTTCCATAAAAAACTCCTTTAAATAATAATAAAACAGTAAAGCGGGTAAAAACCCGCTTTACCAAGTTTTGAAAATCTAAAATCAACCGTAGTTACGGTCTAACAATGTAATACCGTCAATTTCAACATCGAAATACGGAGCAGAACGATACTTTGATTCTTCAAATACACCGTCTTTTACAACTTCGGTATCTTTCTCAAATTTCTCGTCGCTGTCAACATCAGCTTTATAAGATTCGAGAGTTTTGCCGTTATCATAAGTAAATGTAGAAGTATCGAATACCTTAAGAGTACCAGCCTTGAAATCAGCAAGAGCCTTATCAATAGCTTCCTGTGTTCCCTTAGCAGCAACAGCATCATTTACTTCGAGCAACTTAACAGAACCTGTTTCAACAGTACCTGTCCAGTCTTTCTCAATAGCCTTGCCTTCATTAACGCAGTTAATCATATACTCAAAGTATGGAGTCCAGTCGATTTTGGAAGAAACAATATAAGTATCAGGACCTACATCCTTTGTTGAGCCGTTGTATGAAATGTTAGGAACTTTTGCTGCTTGACAAGCATCCGGAGCACCGTAAGAGTCAGCATGTTGAGAGATAAGAACGCAACCATCGCTGATAAGAGATTCAGCAGCAGCCTTTTCTTTATCGTAATCATACCATGAACCTGTAAACTTAACATTCATTTTAACGGTCGGGCAAACTGATTTAGCACCGAGATAGAAAGATGTATAACCGGACATAACTTCAGCATAAGTATAAGCACCAACATAACCCATAAGAGCCTGTTCAGCAGTAATCTTACCTGCCTCAATCATTTCGTTGATTTTCATACCAGCAGCAATACCGGCAGCATAACGACCTTCGTAGATAGAAGCAAATGAGTTAGCAAAATTGTCAAGGTTTACTGTGTGTGCTTTAGTACCTGTAGCATGGCAGAACTGAACATCAGGATATTCACCTGCAGCCTGAATTAAATAATCTTCATGACCGAATGAATCAGCAAATACAACTTTACATCCCTGATTTACACATTCTTTTGCTTTGTTGTAGCAAGCTTCGTCCTCGCCAACACCTGTGTAAAGAACTAACTGGTCTTTGCTCATACCGAGATTTTCAAGAGCACGATACATAGCATCGATAAAGTTTTTATCGTATGTTGATGAATCGTCGTGAAGTGTGATAAGACCAACCTTTAATGTTGACAAATCAGATTTTGAACTTTCTGTCTTTTTTGTACCGCAAGCGGCAAATGACATAATCATTACCAAAGCGAGTACAACTGCCAATAGTTTTTTCATTTTTGTTTCCTCCAAAAATAAATTTAATGTATGTAAATTTAATTACATCTGAAAGTAATATGGGTTGAATCCATCTCGTCAATAACAGCAAGAGATTCAATGCGGTAGCCTTGCTCTCTTAAAGTATCTCCACCCTTTTGGAAGCCTTTCTCTATGGCACAGGTACAACCTATAAGTTTTGCACCCGATTTATTTACAATATCTATAAGTCCGTTTAAAGCCTTGCCGTTCGCCAAAAAATCGTCAACAATAACTACGCGGTCATCCTTTGATAAGAACTCACACGGAACCATAATTTGATATGTTTCGTTGTGAGTAAATGAATAAACAGAAGATGTATAAAGGTTTCCCGAAACATTAGTAGATTTACTTTTTTTAGCAAAGACAACGGGGCAACCGATTTCAACACCTGCTGAAAAAGCAATAGGAATGCCCGATGTTTCGATAGTTAAAATCTTTGTAACATTATCATTAGAATATATACGGGAAATTTCTTTGCCCATTTCCATAATAAATTCGGTATCAAGTTGTTGATTTAAAAAAGAACCGACTTTTAAAATATCTTCATTAAGGACAACGCCGTCCTTAAGTATCTTTTCTTCAAGAGCCTTCATGAATTTCCCTCCTAAACAAAAAAGCAAGCTTTAACTAAAAAGCTTGCAAATATAAAACAAAAGAACACTGCTGTAAAATAGCAATGTAAAAAACCAATAGTCACAACTTTGGCGTTGCGGTAGAAACACTCAGGCCATTCATCCGAGCATATATCGGCAAGCAATATTAAATTGATAACTGTATCTTAACACAAGGTATTGTGGAAGTCAACTAAAAAATGACAAAATATGCAACTTTGTATAATATCGCATATTATAATTTCCACTTTGAAATATTTTGTGCAAAAATGACAAATAAACTACTTAATTGCA
>DFHZ01000050.1 GCA_002371985.1 Ruminococcaceae bacterium UBA3710
GGAAACGGCAACACAAAAAAGCAGGGACTTATAATTGATTATGGCTTTTCAGACTACAACCCGAAAATAAAATATATAATAAGTGTGAACGACGAGCATCCTATTTTGAATGATGAGATGCTTGGTCTTTGTCTTTTTATGAAAGAAAGGCTGTTTTGCACTTATTTTGACGCAGTAAATACAATTCTTCCTACCGGTTTAAAACTCAGGTTGGAGGAATTTTATGCTATAAATGAGGAGTTTTTGGGATACAGTTATTTGTCCGAAGACGAAAAAAATATCTTTGATTTTTTAAGAAAAAACGAATATATTTCGTTGGCTAAACTGAAAAAAACTTTTGATAGTGCAGAAGATTTAATTCAGATTTTAAAGCAAAAAGAGGCTGTAAAAGTATCAAAAGAGCCTATCAGAAAAATGCTTGATAAAACGGCAAAATATGTTCGTATAGCCAATGAAGATTATGATTGTACTTTGCTTACCAAAAGGCAGCAGGAAATAACGGAAGTTATTAAAACTGTCGGTACCGTAAGCATTAAAGAACTGATGTATTTTACCGGCGTTACGATGTCGGTAATAAACAATTTAGAGCAAAAGGGAATAATAGAAATATTTGAAAAGCAGGTTTTCAGACTTCCCTTTAAACCTAAAAAAACTCAAAATACTCAAGAAATAGTATTAAATGAGGAACAACAAAAGGCTTATAAAGATTTAAAAAGTAAACTCGAAGCCAATAATGAGAATGTTTCTTTGCTGTTCGGGGTTACGGGCAGCGGAAAGACAAGCGTATATATGAAACTTGTAGATGATGCCGTAAAGGATAATAAGGGCGTTATCGTGATGGTTCCCGAAATTGCTCTTACTCCGCAAATGATTTCTATTTTTTCTGACAGATATGGCTCGGATATTGCGGTTTTGCATAGTGCTATGTCGATAGGTCAAAGAATGGACGAGTATACACGCCTAAAAAACGGTGAGGCGACTATTGCAATAGGCACAAGAAGTGCCGTTTTTGCCCCTGTTAATAATTTGGGTTTAATTATAATAGACGAGGAGCAGGAACATACATATAAATCTGAAAAAAGTCCTCGCTACAACGCAAAGGAAATTGCAAAATTCAGAGCAAATTACAATAAATGTCTGCTTGTTTTGTCTTCAGCAACCCCTTCTCTTGAAAGTTACAGTCTGGCTCTTTCCGGCAAATACGGGCTTAATGAAATCTCTTCTCGGTATAACGGGGCTAAACTGCCAAATGTGTCGGTTGTTGATATGAGAAAAGAACTTACCGATGGCAATAAATCTGATATAAGCAGACTTCTCGCATCTAAAATCGACGAAAGACTTAATAACAATAAACAAATAATTCTTCTTTTAAACAGACGAGGGCATAATACGCATATATCCTGTCCGGCTTGCGGATATGTTGCTTCTTGCCCTGAATGCAGCGTATCTCTCACATATCATTCTGCCAATAAAAGGCTTATGTGTCATTATTGCGGTTATTCGGAACCGCTTCTCGATAAATGTCCCGAATGCGGTAACGAGTATCTCAATTTCGGCGGTGCAGGAACTCAAAAATTAGAGCAGGAGATAAAATCTTTATATCCGACTGCAAGAATACTGCGTCTTGATGCTGACAGTACCCTTGCACGAGATTCTTATTCCGAAAAATTAAAATCTTTCGCCGATAAAGAATATGACATTTTATTAGGCACTCAAATGGTCGCAAAGGGACTTGATTTTCCCGATGTTGATTTGGTCGGTGTAATAGGTGCTGACAGGGCATTAAACAGCGACGATTATCGTGGTTTTGAGCGGACTTTCGATTTGCTTACTCAGGTTATCGGCAGGGCAGGAAGAGCAGGTGGAGAGGCTGAAGCGATTATCCAAACGCTTAATACCGAGGATAATGTTATTTTTCTTGCATCAAATCAGGACTATAAGTCTTTTTATGACGAAGAAATTTTAACAAGAAAACTTATGATATATCCGCCGTTTTGCGATATTTGTATGGTTGCTGCCGTATCGTCTGACAGAAACCTCGCTTTTAATACGGCAAATGAAATATTAGAAAATATTAAAAACGAAACGCAAAGTCAGTATAGCGATATAAAAATGATTATTTTAGGACCAATGCCGGCAACAATAATCAAGATGAACGGAAAATACAGATTCAGAATGATAATTAAATGTAAAAATTCCAAGAAATTCAGGGAAATGCTCAGAAAATCAATCAATGTAAAACAAAAGAAAGACTTGTCGGTTTTTGTTGATATAAATCCGGAAAGTATAATATGAGGGTGAAAAAATGGCAAAAAGAAATATAGTAAAACTCGGCGACGATATTTTAAGAAAAGTTTGCAGAACGCAGTTGACATTTGATGATAAACTTCATCAAATACTTGACGATATGGCGGAAACTATGTATGAAGCAGAAGGTGTCGGTCTTGCGGCTCCGCAGGTCGGAATACTTCGCAGATTTTGTATAATAGATGTAGGCGACGGCATTATAGAACTTGTTAACCCCGTTATCGTCAGTAAAGAGGGAACGCAAACAGGCGACGAGGGTTGTTTGTCGATACCGAGCCGGTATGAGCAGGTTACAAGACCTATGAAGGTTACCGTCAGGGCTCAGGATAGAAACGGTAATAATATAACCGTTACGGGCGAGGGTCTTAAAGCCCGTGCATTATGCCACGAAATCGACCATCTTGACGGTATTTTATTTATCGACCGAAAGGAAAAGAATTAAGGTATGCGTATTGTATTTATGGGAACACCCGATTATTCGGTTAAAACCCTTGAATTGCTTATAAAGTCAAAACATAATGTAGTCGGAGTTTTTGCTCAACCCGATAAACCGGTCGGAAGAAAGCAGATTTTAACTCCACCGCCTACAAAAGTATGTGCGTTAAATAACGGCATAAAAGTATTCCAGCCTAAGACTTTAAGGGACGGTTCGGCTATGGAGATACTTAAATCGTTGCAACCTGATATTATTGTTGTAGTTGCATACGGCAAAATTTTACCGAAAGAAATTCTTGATTTTCCAAAATACGGTTGTATTAACGGTCATGCTTCGCTTCTCCCAAGGCATAGGGGAGCATCGCCTATTCAGTGGTCGATTGTTTGCGGTGATAAAAAAACCGGTGTTACCATTATGCAAATGGACGAGGGTATGGATACAGGCGATATAATAGATGTTGTCGAAGTAACTATTGGTGAGAACGAAACGGCAGAGGAATTATTTGAAAGACTTTCAGAGGTTTCCGCCGATTTAATGTTAAAGGTTTTAAATGACATAGAAAACGGCAACGCCGTTCGTACCAAGCAAGACGAAAGCGGTGCAACATATACGCCAATGATAAAAAAAGAAATGGCACATCTTGATTTTAACGAAGATGCCGGAACTCTTTTTAATAAGATAAGAGGTTTTTATTCATGGCCTTGTGCATATTTTGTTTTGGATAATAAGCGAATAAAGGTTATTTCCGCAAAAGTTACAAAAGGCGGAAACAATGAAAACGGCATTGTTATTGATAACACAAATAAACTTGTTATTTCTGCCGGTAATAATACTGCTATTGAAATTGTTGATGTTCAGCCTGAGGGAAGCAAACCTATGACCGCTAAAACTATGCTTAACGGTCATAAAATCGAAATCGGGACAAAGGTATATTAAAATGTCTGTAAGTATTTCAAGGAGTGTTGCGGTAAAAACGCTTGTCAGTATTTTTAAAGACAAAGCATACTCAAATATTGCTGTTTCATCTGCTTTTTCAAATACAGAAATGAGCGATAGGGATAAAGCACTTGCAAGTGCTTTGATTTACGGAGTTCTTGATAGAAAGATTACAATAGATTATGTGATTTCTTCTTATGTGAAAACACCGATTAGTCGCATAAAACCTATCACAATAAACGCTATAAGAATAGCAATTTATCAGATTATGTTTATGGATAAGATACCTGCAAGTGCTGCCGTAAATGAATCTGTAAACATTGTCAAGACCTCAAAAGAAAAGTATAATTCATCTTTTACAAACGGTGTTTTAAGGTCGTTTTTGCGAGAACCTGTAAAAATTCCGCAGGGCAGTGATATAAACTCTTTAAGTATTAAATATTCTTGTCCGGCTTCTTTAATTGAAAGTTTTGTTTCGGATTACGGCAAAGAAACCGCCGTTAGTTTATTGGAAGAATCACTTAAAAAACCGCCGATTACATTAAGGGTCAATACTTTAAAAACAGACCCCTCTTGTTTAATCAAAAAACTCGAAAATGAGGGTATTTTTTCGGAAATCGGAGAAATAGAAAACTCATTAAAAATTCTTTCCGGCTTTGATATTGCCGAAAGCAGTTCTTATAAAGACGGTTTATTCCATATCGAAGATTTGGCATCGCAAAAACTAATAAATCTTATAGGTTTAAAGGATAATATAAGGGTTTTGGATATTTGCTCTGCTCCGGGCGGTAAAGCCTTTACAATGGCGGAGATTATGAATAATTCGGGCGAAATAGTCGCTTGTGATTTATATGAACATAGAGTAAACCTTATAGAAAACGGGTCAAAAAGGCTTGGGATAAAAACTATAAATGCAATGATAAACGATGCTGCGGTCTATAATGAAAATTTTGGTCTTTTTGATGTGGTTTTATGCGATGTGCCTTGCTCGGGTCTCGGTGTAATAAGGCGAAAGCCCGAAATTAAGTATAAAGATATTACGGATAATGAATTTAAAGATTTAGTGAATATCCAGGCTCTAATACTTGAAAATGCAAGTAAATATGTAAAAGTAGGCGGTACACTTGTATATTCTACTTGTACACTAAAAAAAGCCGAAAATAAGGGTCAAATCTCTGCTTTTCTTGACAAACATAGTGAATTTGATGTAAAATATAATGGTGAGTTTATGCCACATATAGATGGTACAGACGGTTTTTATTGTGCAATCCTCTTAAAGAATAGGTGATACTATCAAGGAAAAAATTGATATTTGTTCGCTTTATGATAATGAAATCGCTTCTTTAGTTGCCGATTTAAACGAGCCGAAATTTAGGACAAATCAGATTATTAAATGGGTAAGAAGCGGTATTCATAGTTTTGACGAAATGCTTAATATTCCGGCTGCACTCCGCAAAAAGTTAGACGAAAAATGTTTTATCGCAAATGTCGAAATTGCAAAAAAACTTGTTTCGGCTATAGATGGAACAGTTAAATATCTTTATAGACTTTATGACGGCGAATATATTGAATCTGTTCTTATGAAATATGAACACGGATATACGGTCTGCGTTTCAACTCAGGTCGGGTGCCGAATGGGGTGCAAGTTTTGTGCTTCGGGGCTAAACGGACTTACAAGAAATCTTCTTGCGTCTGAAATATTAGCCCAAATCATCATGGCAGGAAAAGATAACGGAATAAGAGTTTCTAATGTCGTTATGATGGGAATGGGTGAACCGCTTGATAATTTTGAAAACTCAAAAAGGTTTTTAAATCTTGTCAGCGATAAAAACGGTTTGGGTATCGGGCTAAGGCATATATCATTATCAACCTCGGGAGTTGTAAGCGGTATCGAAGAATTATCTAAACTTAATCTTCCGATAACACTTTCTGTTTCGCTTCATGCTCCGTCAGACGAAATCAGAAATACGATAATGCCTGTAAATAAAAAATGGAATATAAAAGAGTTGCTTGATGCTTGTAAACGCTATCAAAAGATAACAACAAGGCGAATTTCATTTGAATATGCTTTAATTGAGGGTGTAAACGACTCAAAAGAATGTGCCGATATGTTGGCAGAGCGACTCAAAGGGATAATGTGTCATGTAAACCTTATTCCTGCAAACCCCGTTAAAGAAAACAGTTTTAAGAAACCCGATATAAATAATATCAAAAAATTTCAAAGTTTTTTAGCAGCCAAGGGAGTTAACGCAACAATAAGAAGAACTCTTGGTGCTGATATAAATGCCTCGTGCGGACAACTCAGAAAAAAGGAGGGCGTTTTGTAATGCAGATTTTTGCAAAAACCGATTCCGGGCTAAAGCGAGAAACCAATCAAGACTCGTTCTATACCGGTTTTTTGAGCGATAATTCCGCTATCGTTATTGTTTGCGACGGTATGGGTGGAGCAAATGCAGGAAATGTTGCAAGTGAAACGGCAACAAACCTGATATTTGACTATATAAACAAGTCGTATAGCAATAAACTCAACAGAGATTCATTATCTTTGCTTGTGAAAAATGCGGTCGCTTCGGCTAATTTAAGTATTTACAATATGTCTAAATCGGACAGTAAATACAGCGGAATGGGAACAACGGCGGTTGTACTTATTATAAGAAACGGTTTTGCTATTGTTTGTCATGTAGGCGATAGCAGAGCATATCTTATAAATGACAGTATAAATCAAATTACAAAGGACCACTCAATCGTTCAAACCCTTGTTGAAGACGGAAAACTTACCGTCGAGGAAGCGAAAAAACATCCTAAAAAGAATGTTATTACAAGGGCTTTGGGTGTTGAAGAAAATGTTATTTCGGATATAATAGAATTTCCGATAAATATAGGAGATACCTTGCTCGTTTGCAGTGACGGTCTTTCAAATTATGTTGAAGAATCTGAAATTTTTGAAATAATTAAAAACGGTAGCGGCGATTTGGCAGATTTACTTGTTGAAAAAGCCAATTCAGGCGGTGGCGGAGATAATATTACCGCCGTTACGGTTACCTTATAATTGAAAGGAATTTAGATTATGGATAAATATGTTGGTAAGCGTCTTGACGGACGATATGAAATAATGGAAATTATCGGTGTAGGCGGTATGGCTGTCGTATATAAAGCACACGATAATGTAGAAGACCGTATAGTTGCCATAAAAATATTAAAGGACGAATTTGTTTCAAATGACGAGTTTATCCGCCGTTTTAAGAACGAATCAAAGGCTATTGCCGTGTTGTCGCATCCTAATATCGTTAAGGTATACGATGTTAGTTTCGGTGATTTAATTCAGTATATTGTTATGGAATATATCGACGGAATTACCCTTAAAGAGTATATAGAACATCAGGGTAGCCTTCGTTGGATAGATGCAGTTCAGTTTACTATTCAGATTTTAAAGGGACTTCAACATGCACACGATAAAGGTATAGTTCACCGTGATGTAAAACCGCAAAACATTATGGTTTTGCCAGACGGCTCAATAAAGGTTACCGATTTTGGTATCGCCCGTTTTTCAAGAAGCGAACAGAGAACTATTACAGATAAAGCAATAGGCTCGGTTCATTATATAAGCCCTGAACAGGCAAAGGGAGAGAAAACCGACGAAAAGGCAGATGTATATTCTGTCGGCGTTATGCTATATGAAATGCTTACGGGAAGACTTCCTTTTGAAGCGGAATCTGCCGTTTCGGTTGCGATAATGCAACTTCAAAGGGACCCGAAACTTCCAACCCAGATAAACCCGTCAATTCCTTTGGGGCTTGAGCAAATCACAATGCATGCTATGCAAAAGGTTCCTGAAAGGCGTTATCAGTCTGCCGCTGAAATGCTTTGCGATTTAGAGCAGTTTAAAAAGGACCCTGATGCAACATTTGAGTATTCGTATTTTGTTGACGACTCGCCGACAAAGTATGTAGGTAATAATGTTGTTTCATCTTCTCCTGCATCGTCGGTTAATATTGAAGATAACTATGAAAGCGAAAAGGAAGAGAAGAGTTCTACTATTCCGATTTTAACAGGGATAGCAGTAGCACTTGCAATCGCCATTATAACCCTTGCAATTATATTTATTCCAAAACTTTTCACAAAGACAGGAGAAGAAATATCTTGTCCTAACTTTGTAGGAATGACCGAAAATGAGGTAAAGAAAAGCGACGATTACGATACATTCAAGATTAAATTTGAATATGACCAAAATGACGAATATGAAAAGGGAGTTGTATTCGACCAGTCGGCAAAAGAGGGTAAAAAATTAAAGAAAGACGCTCCGATTACTCTTTATGTAAGCCTTGGAATTACAACCGTAAAAGTACCCGATGTATACGAAAAGTCCGAAACTTATGCCATTTCCGAACTTAAAGCAAAGGGCTTTAAATACAAGGTTGAAACTATTGCAGACGATAATGTTGATGCAGGGCTTGTTGTAAGAACAGAGCCTAAGCGTACCGAGGTTGTAAAAGAGGGAACAGAAGTTACAATATATGTAAGTAGCGGAAAGCCGACCAAGTTGGTTTCTATCCCCGATATAACGGGAATTAAGGTTGCCGCTGCCGAAAAAGAACTCAAATCAAACGGATTAGTACCCGTAGCTGAAACCCGTTCTCTTACAAGCGAAGATAAAGAGTATATGGCAAGCGGATATGTAATATCCCAAGACCCTGCTCCTACTTCAAGTGAAACAACACCTGAGGGTACGCAGGTTAAGTTCTATGTCAGCGACGGTACAGTAAAGGTTAATATACCGGTTGAATATACAGGCGGTTATGTCTCGGGTTACTTTAAAATGCAACTTTGGAATTTCGGCGGCGGAATGATTGCCGAAAGTGAGAGATTAGATACATCATTTACTAAGGCATATACATTTAAAGATGTTAAATTTGAAGATAAAAAAGCCAATGTAACCGTGAAATTAAGCGAAGAAGGCAGTAACAGTTCTGTTGATTATTTAGACCTTTCTATTGATACAATGAGCGGTAAAGTAACTATCGTACGAACCTATTCAAAACCGAAATCCGATAAAAAGACAGAAAACGATAACTGATAATAGATATGATAGGATTGATAGTTAAAGCAATATCTTCGTTTTATTATGTAGATTTTGAAAACACCATATATGAATGTAAAGCAAGGGGAAATTTCCGTAAAATGGGAGTTTCCCCGGTTGTCGGTGATTATGTTGAATTTTCGCCAACCGACTTATCTCACGGTGTTATCGAAGAAATAAAACCAAGAAAAAACTGTCTTTCAAGACCTGTTATCGCTAATATTGATAAGATAATTATAGTTTCGTCTTTTTCTTGTCCCTCGCCCGATACTTTGATTATCGACAGATTAACAGCCGTTGCCGTTTATTACGGTATCGAGCCGATTATTGTTTTTAATAAGTCGGATACAGGTGATTTTTCAGAATATAAAAAAATCTACCAAAATGCAGGTTTTAAAGTTTTTGTGGTATCCGCAAAAGAGAATATCGGTATAGACGATTTGCGTAAAGAGATAGGAAGCAGTTTTTGTGCATTTGCCGGAAATTCCGGTGTCGGAAAGTCAAGCATTATAAATTGCCTTTTTGGTGATTTGAATTTGAGAACCGGCGAAGTTTCTCAAAAACTCGGCAGGGGAAGGCATACAACAAGGCATACCGAATTATTTAAAACCCCGATGGGCGGATATATAGCCGATACGCCCGGATTTTCTTCATTTGAATCCGAAAGCGGTAAATATGATTTTAAAATTCATTTAGCGGAATGTTTCCCGGAATTTAAAGAGTATTTAGGGAATTGTAAATTTACTTCCTGCACTCATACTTGTGAAAAAGGGTGTGCTGTTATTTCGGCACTTGAATGCGGAAAAATAGAAGCAACAAGACATAAAAGTTATATAAGTTTATTTGACGAATTAAAAGAAATCAAAGAATGGGAAAAATAGATTTTATATAGTGTAGTTTTGTGATTATGAAAAGACCTATTTTATTAGTCGCAATTTTAGTATCTTTATCAATAGTTGTTTATAAATATTTTGGACTTGGCATATTTGCCATTGCTCTTTTACTCTCTTTGGCACTTTGCACGGTGTTAGTTGAAAGATTGTCCTATATATTTATCATTCTTTGTATTTTTATAGGCATCTTCTTCTCTGTCTTTAATGTAAATTCAAAGATAGACACTTCAAAATTTTATTCCGATAAAGATTATGAGATAAAATGCGTGGCAATTTCCGATGAGGTTTTGACTGACAATGCAAAACGCATTACGGTTAAAACAACAAAGGATAATGGGAAACTCTCAAATACAAAATTCAATCTGTATTATAAAGATAAAAATTTAGTTTGCGGACAAGTTTTATCCGCAAATGTGAATTTTATGGAGTTTGACGATAAGGGATATGATTTAAATAACGGCATATACGGCAACTTGTGGCTTGTAAACATTGAAAAGACAAGCAAAAATAATAAGTTTTATTATTTCTTAGGTGCAACCCGTAAGTATATCAAGACCTTTTTAAAAGGCAATCTGTCATATAAAAATCAAACGATAGTAACTTCAATTATTTTAGGCGATAAGTCTATGCTTGACGAAGATTTTTATAGTATGGTAAAGGCTTCGGGTGTAAGTCATATTATGGCGGTTTCGGGACTGCATTTATCGGTAATATTAGGTTTCTTATTTTTAGTCTTTTCAATAATTATCCGCAATAAGTACATAAAATTTGTATTCAGTTTTGTTTCTATACTGGTGATTTCAGGCATTTGCGGATTTACTCCGTCGGTTTTAAGAGCGGGACTTATGTTCCTTATATTTGCATTTGCTTCGCTTATAAACAGAGATACGGATGTACTAAGCGTCATTTCCTTTGCCATACTGATTATTCTGTTGTCTTCGCCTATGCTTTTGTTTAGTATTTCTTTTCAAATGTCGGTTTCGGCGATAATTTCGGTTATTTATGTAACACCGTTTTACTTAAAATTTATTTTAAAGCACATAAAAAACAAAGGTATATTAAAGGTTTTGATTTCGGCGGTGTTGGTAAGTCTGCTTGCTCAAGTTTTTACAATGCCTTTTGCGATTTATAATTTCGAATGTATTTCGTTAATTTCTGTTTTAACCAATATTCTTATTTCCGTTCCAACTACAATTATTATTCAATTTACTATTTCCGGAATGATTTTAAATTTTTTACCTTTTGTGCCTTCTTTAATAATGAAATCAGTTGATGTTTTAACTTCGTATATCAGATTTATTATATTATCGTTAGGCGGTTTAAAGTATTCTGCGATTGCGGTGCCTCGTTATTTTTGTGTTTTTCCCGTAATTGTAATATTTATTTTGTTGGCTTTAAGAATTATACTTGAAAGGAGAGAAACTCTGTATGGCGATAATCGGCGAAGAAATGCTGATTAAAGATGTAAGGTCAAAAAGGCTTAGCAATATATACTTTATTTTCGGCAACGACTCATATTTAAAGCAGTATTATTGTGATAAAATAAGCAGTATCGCTTGTACGGGCGACCCTTTTTTCAATCTTCAAAAGTTTGATAACAACTCATCCCTTCAGGATGTATATGATGCTATAAAACAATATCCTATGATGGCAGACAGTAAATATGTTTCTCTTGAAGATTATGATTTTGCAAAATGCGAAAAAGGCGATTTTGAAAAACTCTGCACTATTATATCCGAAACTTCCGACGGATGCGTTTTCGTCCTTAAATTTGATGCAATTACACTTGATATTAAAAAAGATTCAAGAACTAAAAAACTTATATCACTTGCCTGTAAAAACGGCGGAAAGGTTGTCGAACTTAACCACCGACCTATCGGACAGACCTCAAATATGTTGGTAAAGGGTGCTTTAAAGAGAGGTTGCAACCTTTCTGAATCCAACGCAAGATATATTATAGAAAAATCAGGCGAAGATATAAGCCTTTTAAAGAATGAACTTGATAAACTTTGTGCATTTGTAAAAAGCGGCGAGATAACAAAAGAGATAATAGATAAAGTTTGCGTAAAAACGGTTGAATCTTCGCTATATGATTTTGCCACTTTTATTATTTCGGGTAAATTGCAGGATGCACTAAAAATTCTTGACGATATGTTCTTTATGCGTATTGAACCGCTTGTAATTCTTCATTCGGTTTCGAGTGTTTATTTGGATATATACCGTGTTTATGAGGGTCAAAAATCAAATAAATCCATCGATGATATAGCATCGGATTTTGATTACGGAAGCAGAAAGTTTATTCTGAATAAAACTATACCGAAACTAAAAAACTTTAACATCAGAAAACTATCCGATAGTTTCTCTATATTGCTTAACTGTGATAAAGCACTTAAAAGTTTTAGCGGAAATGAAAGACTTTGCCTTGAAAAAATGACGGTAGATTTATTTAATGCTTTATGGGGGAATACTTAATTTGATTAGGATAAATGAAGCCGTCATTGTAGAGGGCAAATACGATAAAATCAAACTTTCAAATTTTGTAGATGCAACTATTATCCCGACAAACGGATTTTCGGTTTTCAAGGATAAAGAAAAAAGAAAAATAATAAGATTACTCGCTCAAAAGAAGGGAATTGTTGTTATTACCGATTCTGACAGTGCAGGAATGGTAATTCGTTCATATCTTAAAAAGGTTTGTCAGAACGAAAAAATAATAAATGTCTATATTCCGCAGATTAAGGGCAAAGAAAAACGAAAGATGACGGCATCAAAAGAGGGACTTTTGGGAGTCGAGGGATTAAGCGAAGAGATAATAACCGATTGTCTTAAAAAAAGCGGTGTCATCGGAGAAATAAAAGAAAAAACAAAGAAAATTACAAAACAAGATTTGTTTTTATCAGGACTTAGCGGTTCTGCGAACAGTTGTATTTTAAGGGAAAGATTTGCAAAGTTTTCTAATCTTCCCGCAGGTATGTCTTCAAGTGCATTTTTAGATGCGGTTAATGCAATATATGATTATAATGAATTTTTTGAGGCGGTGGAAAAATGGCAGTCAGAAGAGGACAAAAACTAAAACTGCTTTACATTCTTGATATTTTAAAAAAACAATCGGATGAGGAGCATCCTTTAAATGCGATTATAATATGTGATGAACTTTCAAAACTCGGTATTTCGGCTGAACGAAAAGCCATCTATGACGATATAGAGCAACTTACCGACTATGGCTTTGATATTATCAAAACAAGGCTTCCGAAAACAGGTTACTTTTTGGCTTCAAGAGAGTTTGAAACACCCGAAATATATCTTCTTGCCGATGCCGTACGGACGGCAAAATTCATTACTCCCAAAAAAACAAGGGAATTAGTTTCAAAACTTCAGAATATGCTTTCCGTTTACCAAACGGCAGGAATTGAGAGCGGAATATATATTGACTCCGATTCAAAGTGCAATAACGAAGAAATTTTTTATAATATTGATACCATTTCAAGAGCGATAAAGGAAAAGAAAAAAATTGTTTTTAAATACGGTGTAAGGGAACTGCAAAAAGACCGCCAGATAAAAACGGTTTACAGAGAAAGAAAAATCAGTCCTTACGCTCAGACTTGGCAGGATGACCATTATTATTTAATCGGTAATTATGAAAAATACGATAATCTTGCTCATTTTCGTATAGACAGAATACGAGCCGTTGAAATTACCGAAGAAAATGCAAGACCTTTTAGTGAAGTCAGCGGATATACCGATGTTTTTGATGTTGCCGATTATACAAAAAGACTTTTTAATATGTATGGCGGTAAAGATGAGGAAATTGACTTTGTTTGTCAAAAAGAACTCCTTGAACAGGTTGCCGATAGATTCGGCGATAAAATTTTTATCAGAAATGTAACTGATACTCATTTTTCATTTACTGCAAATGCCGTTGTCAGCGAGGCTTTTATTACATTTGTTATGAATTACGGCGATAAAATCGAGGTAAAAAAACCGCAATATGTTCGTGAAATGATAAAAAAACGGGCAGAAGAAATTTTAAATATTTACGAATAAATTAACACCTGCAAATGTTTGCAGGTGTTTTTCATTAAACTACCAAATATTATTTTGTACTTTTGGTAAAAATAATATCAAAGGGGTAGTATTTATGCGAATAATAAAAAACATTTTTAAAGTTTTGTTTTTTGTCTTTTTGGTGGCAAGTATTTCAATATTTGTATTGATGTTTGTTGTTGAAAAAAGCCTTCCTAACGGATTTAAACTGAAGATTGCCGACGAACTTAATATAAATTCACCCGTCCCCGTAACGGCAGTTCTTAACGATGTAAGATATAAAGATTACACTACAAAAAAAGCAGGGGACACATATAAGGTTGATTTAAAAATGTTCGGTGTAATTCCTTTTTCAAGTACAACCGTTGAAATAGTAGACGATATGTATGTTGCGGTTCTCGGAAATCCGTTTGGTATGAAACTCTATACAGACGGTGTGCTGGTTACAAAAATCAAATCGGTTACTACCGAAAACGGTGAAGAAAAACCTGCTCAAAAGGGCGGACTTAAAGTTGGCGATTATATTAAACTTGTCAACGGTAATATTGTAACATCAAATGAAGATTTATCGGATTTAGTAGTCAGAAGTAACGGCGAAAAACTTAAACTCTCGATAATAAGAAACGGAAAGACAAAAAATATTGAGATTGTACCTGTTTTGGAGAAAGAGAGTAATTTGTTCAGAGTAGGTATATATGTAAGAGACAGTTCGGCAGGTATTGGAACACTGACTTTTTACAGTCCTACCGATAATGTAATTTGCGGTCTCGGACACCCTGTATGCGATGACAATACATCAGAGGAAATAAGCCTTAATTCGGGTGAAATTGTCGGTGCTAAAATTCTCTCGTATGTTAAGGGCGAAAAGGGAAGCCCGGGAGAACTTAACGGCAGATTTACACTTGAAACAATTTCCAATGACCTTAAGAATTGTAAAAACGGAGTTTACGGTCATTTAATCGGCAATGTAGAGGTTTCTTCGCTTACAAAAGTGGCACTTAATCAGGAAGTCAAAAACGGAAACGCTCAAATTCTTACGACAATAAGCGGAGATACTCCGAAACTTTACTCTTGTGAAATAGAAATTTGCGATAATAAAAGCAGTACCCAAAATATGATTATAAAAATAACCGATAGCGAACTTCTTGAAAAAACAGGCGGTATAATTCAAGGTATGTCGGGCAGTCCGATTTTGCAAAATTCTAAACTCATAGGAGCGATTACCCATGTTTTTGTCGATGACCCGACGGGCGGATACGGTATATTCGCAGAGAATATGTTGCAAACTTCAAAAGAAATAAATTCTTATAAAAAAGCATCATAAAATACAGATTATAAAAAAGAGTTCAGTAAACTTTTGGTCTACTGAACTCTTTTCTTATAGTTTCGTTTTATTTTTTAAGTCTTGAAAGAATTTCGTTGTTTTGGCAGATAATATGTCCTATTCCGTATATTAAGAATAGAAGAATAACTCCTAAAATAGTACCAAATAATATAATCCCTGCCGCAACAGTGGCGAATAACGCATTGAAATTAAAAATGAAGTATGCAGCAACGAAACTGAGAATTATTACGGAAAAGCAAATCAGAAAAGCAATAAACTTAATGATTGTACCTAAATTTTTGAAAATTCCGTTACCGTATTTTTCTGCATATTCGCCAATATGAGTTTTTGAATCATATTCACCGTTTGATGAAGAGGTAATATCAACAAAATCATCCGTAGAAAAAATATCTTTATCTTCGTTCATACTATTTATATCCTTTCAATACCTATAGTAAGAGCCTCGCCGTTAATATCCCATTCTTTTACAAAACCGACGGGAGATGCGTTTTCAAGAGAATCGCAAAGGGTATCTCCGACGATTTCTTCGCTCTTTTCAAGAGCGGTGTTTACAACCTTTTCGCTGCCTTCAATAGTTACTTTAATATGGTCGGTTACATTAAAGTCAGCGTCTTTACGCATTGTCTGGATTTTGCTGACAATTTCTCTTACGAAGCCTTCTTTTATGAGTTCCTCGGTAAGTGTAGTGTCAATAGCAACTGTAATTCCGTTGTCTGTAAGGGTATAGAAACCGTCTTTTTGCTTTGTTTCTATAAGCAGGTCGTCAATACCGAGTTCAACCTTTCCACTTGCAAAATCAAAGGTGAGTTTGCCGTTTTGGTCGATTTCTGCTTTTGCTTTGGTTCCGTCAAGTTCCGAAAGGGCAGTTCTTATTTCGCCTAACTGTTTGCCGTATTTAGGACCGACGGTTTTCAGTTGAGGTTTAAAGTTATAAGAAACGAAATCGCCTACATCGTCCGTGAAAATAACATTTTTAATGTTAAGTTCCTGCTTGATTATTTCTGTGTAAAAATCTTCAAGTTTATCGTCGCACTTAACATACATAGTATTAAGAGGTTGTCTGTTTTTAAGATTAGCACCGTTTCTTGATGCTCTTCCTAAAACAACAATTTTCAAAACATCGTCCATTTTCGCTTCAAGTTCAGTGTCAATTCTGTCCTCTTCAACCTTCGGGAAATCGCAAAGGTGAACCGAGATAGGAGCGTTTTTATCAATATTTCTGACGATATTTTGGTAAATTGCTTCGGTCATAAACGGTATCATAGGTGCGGCGGTAAGAACAGTATTTTTAAGTGCGGTATAAAGCGTCATATAAGCGGCTATCTTATCGTCTGTAAGCGATATACCCCAATAACGCTCACGACCACGGCGAACATACCAGTTACTCATACCGTCAACAAAATCTTGTAAAGCCCTTGCGGCTTCGGGAATACGATAATTCGCAAGATTTTCGTCAACCGATTTTATGGTGGAATTAAGTTTTGAAAGCAACCACTTATCCATAACGGTAAGTTTGCAATCCTCAAGTTTGTATTTAGTCGGGTCGAATTTGTCTATTTCGGCATACAAGCAATAGAAAGCATAGGTGTTCCAAAGAGTTCCCATAAACTTTCTTTGACCCTCTGTAACTGCCTTTCCGTGGAAGCGGTTAGGAAGCCAGGGAGCAGAGTTTGTATAGAAATACCAGCGAATTGCATCGGCACCGTAGGTTTCGAGTGCATCAAACGGGTCAACTGCATTACCTTTTGATTTGCTCATTTTTTGTCCGTTTTCGTCTTGAACATGACCTAAAACGATAACATTCTTATACGGTGCTTTATTGAATATCAGAGTTGAAATAGCAAGGAGCGAATAGAACCAACCTCTTGTTTGGTCAACTGCTTCGGAAATAAAGTCGGCAGGGAACTGCGACTCAAATAATTCCTTGTTTTCAAACGGATAGTGATGTTGTGCAAAAGGCATCGAACCCGAGTCAAACCAACAGTCTATAACTTCGGGAACTCTGTGCATTTGCTTTCCGCAATGCGGACATTTAATCGTAACATTATCAATATAAGGTCTATGAAGTTCAATATCGTCAGGGCAGTTGTCAGACATTGATTTAAGTTCTTCAATAGAGCCTACCGAATGCATATGACCGCATTCGCAGGTCCAGATATTAAGCGGAGTACCCCAATATCTGTTACGGGAAATACCCCAGTCCTGAACATTGTTAAGCCAATCGCCGAATCTGCCTTTTCCTATTGATTCGGGTATCCAGTTTATTGTGTTGTTGTTTCTGATAAGGTCATCCTTAACATCGGTCATTTTAATAAACCAAGATTCTCTCGCATAGTAGATAAGCGGAGTATCGCATCGCCAACAGAAAGGATAATCATGCTCAAATTTAGGAGCATCAAACAAAAGTCCCTGTTTGTCAAGATCGGTTAAAACAAGCGGGTCGGCATCTTTTACAAACTTACCTGCATACGGAGTTTCTTCGGTCAGTTCGCCCTTGCCGTTTACAAATTGAACGAACGGCAAATCATATTTTCTTCCTACTTTTGAGTCGTCTTCACCAAAAGCGGGAGCAATATGAACTATACCCGTACCGTCAGACATAGTAACATAGGAATCGCAGGTTACAAAATGAGCCTTTTTGTGTTGTTGCTCTGCCTTTTTTCCTGCACATTCAAATAACGGCTCGTATTCTTTATATTCAAGTTCTGAACCCTTGAAAGTTTTCAATACTTCGTAAGCCGGATTTTCTTCCGTGGCAAGTTTGCCTAAAACCTTTTCGAGAAGAGCGGTTGCCATATAATAAGTATAACCGTCATTCGCCTTAACCAAAGCATATTCTTCGTCGGGGTTTACGCAAAGTGCAACATTTGAAGGAAGAGTCCAAGGTGTTGTAGTCCAAGCGAGGAAATAAGCATTCTCATTTTTAACCTTGAAACGAACAATAGCCGAACGCTCTTTTACGCTTTTATATCCTTGTGCTACTTCGTGAGAGGAAAGGGGAGTTCCGCAACGGGGACAATACGGTACAATTTTAAAGCCTTTATATAAAAGACCTTTATCAAAAATCTGCTTTAAAGCCCACCATTCTGACTCTATAAAGTTATTATCGTAGGTAACATAAGGATTATCCATATCAGCCCAAAAACCAACCGTTTTTGAGAAATCTTCCCACATACCCTTATATTTCCAGACACTCTCTTTGCAGTGGTCTATAAAAGGCTCAAGACCGTATTCTTCAATTTGCTCTTTTCCGTCAAGCCCTAAAAGTTTTTCAACCTCAAGTTCTACAGGAAGACCGTGGGTATCCCAACCTGCTTTTCTCGGAACCATAAAGCCTTTCATTGTACGGTATCTCGGAATCATATCCTTGAT
>DFHZ01000093.1 GCA_002371985.1 Ruminococcaceae bacterium UBA3710
ATCAAATTCCTTTGAATATCCGTAATTTGGATTACTTTCACTGCCTTTTTTATAATTAGGATCTTTTTCGGCATATAAATCCAGTATAAGTGCATGACTTTTGCCGTCGGGCACAAGGTCAAGACCTGCTAAAAGTTCAGAAGTAGGGTTGCGAAGCCAAGACTGTATTATCCAAACTGCATTTTTGTTAAATTGCAGCATTGCATTTAAAATTTCACGGGATATTTCTCTGGCTTGCATATCTCCTACTTTCCCTCCCTCATGGAAGGGGTCAGATGCAAAGTACATACTGTAATTTCCGTATACCTCTGACTGAGCCTTATAAAATTTTTGAGCAAATTCCTTGAATACAGGTGCAGTTGTTCTGAGCATAGTAGGCCTCTCAAACGAGCACCAGGTATCCTGAGGGATAACATCAATATCAGTAAAATGTTCAGTTATGCTATTAGGCACCATTCCGCTATACCCTTGTAAAACGGGATACATACCGAGTTTTCGCATTTTTAAATGATTTTTCCTTGCAAGTTCTGTTCTGCAACTAAACCAACTGTCGTGAACAGGACCACCAAAACCAGAAAGATTTCCCATATAGGCCCATGCGTAATAAGCCGGACCGGCGATAAATTTAATTATATCTTCATGAGTGTAACCGAGCGATGTTAAAAATCTTCTCCATACTTCTTCCTGAGCCGTAGTATCAAGCACAACATTAACACCGTTTAATGCCAACCAATCAAGCTCTTCCTGCCACTCCTTTTCACCCCAAAAAGCCATTGAATAGGAAAGTGTGCAGTAATTATATGCATATCTTACCATTGCTTTCGTTTCTTTAAATACGGTATTTTTTAAGCAAACTACCGTTTCAGGCATTTTAACCTGATCGCCTACCTGACTGATATTGACCTTACAATAATATTTAAGATAGTGATTTATGCCGGTAGCTAAGGAAACACCGCTATTGCCCTTTATATGTATTTTTTCATTTTTGAAACTCAGTTCAAAAAAATCATAACCGTTATTTTTCGGATTTTCAGCAAACTCAAATTCAAACCAATCTTTGTACTCTTTTCCTATCCGTCTTGCAATAATACCATATAACTCTTGAGCGGTATCTTCCAATGTTACCTCAACATTATATTTTGAGTCATTAAATGAGGGGATATTTATTTCAGGTCTTTCCTGAATTTTAGTCTCAGACATTTTTCCGGTGAATTCCACTCTGTCAAATATTGCTTCTGTAGATGCTGAATTATATTCAATATAAACTCTGATAATCCGAGCCTCTCTGCCGTTTGCAGAATAAACATCACCCTTGCTAAAATCACAAGGCTTATCGTCTGTTTTGTGCGCTAAAAACTCAAAATCTCTACCGTTTATACTTGTATAAACCGAATATTCACTGTAACCCTCAGGCGAGGTAAAAACCGAAACAGTATCAATATAGTAGTTTTCCTTTAAATCGGTATCAAAATATGCCGGATAGTAGTTATTTAATTTATTATTTATAATCTCATAAATCTTTATATCCTCAAACTTCACTCCATTATCAGCTGTAATATAGATATGCGAAGCAAAAATAGGTGTATTTACCTTTATTTCAAATTCTTTGTTATCTGTTACAGTTACAGTTTTTAAAGGAATTAAAACGGTTGTAATGCCATTAAGAGCATATTCAATTTTGATTTTTGTTCCAATATATTCTACATAATTATTATCTAATGTTATCAAAACTTTTGCTATAATACGATTATCTGAAAACTTAAAAACCGTAGTATCACAGTCCTTTATCTTGTTGAACTGTTTAATTAACTGCATATATAATACCCCTTTAAATAAAAGACTAATCTTTAATAATTATGATAATTTTAAAATTCTTTTAGAATTATCGTAATCACTAAAAACTTTATAAAAATCTAAAACACATCAATAGACCGCCCCACATAAAGGTGGGACAGCCTACTTATTTGTGTGCTTAACGCAGATTTAACGAACCGACATTTGGTTTTTGATAAAGTCTGAAATAATCTATCTGGTAAAGTGCCGGCCACGGTGTATTCCCATCAGGGGGATCAATGTCAAGCAAACCTACAGCCATACTTATAATAATGTATGACGGTTGATGAAAAACATCCATATTTTCTGCGGCTATATCAATCTCGGTATACTTAAATCCGTCAAGATAGAATGCCAAATAATTCTCTGTCCATTCACAGCCGAAAGTATGGTAAGCATCATTGAAAAGTTCACCGTTTTTTAAAGTATAATCTCTTTGAGCTGGTACATAATTCATCATTTGCTCATGCCCTGCCCCTGAATCCATCATCCACCATCTGTGAACGGTAGAATGAATATTATTGCTACTTCCGAACATTTCAAACACATCTATTTCAGAATATGCCTGAGTAAATATGGTATTGGTCCAGAAAGCCGGCCAGATTCCTTTTCCTTTGGGTAATTTTGCTCTGATTTCAAAATATCCGTACTGGAAATTCATTGAATTAGAAGTGGATACCTTAGCAGACCTGTAATTATTTCCATCCTTTTCGCCTTTAATTACAAGATTGCCGTTTTCAAGATAAGAATTAGCCTCACTTTGGTCACGGTACATTTTACCACCATCATGTGTGTTAGCCTCTTCGGTATGTCTCCTCCAATTAGCAATATTCAGTTTGGCATCATTAAACTCATCGCTCCATGCTAAATTATAGTCAGTTTTGCTCTTAGAATATTTACCGCTGATATTAAGACCGGCATTTATATTAAGAACACCATTGCTTGTTGATTTATTTACAAGCCCGATAAATTCTTTAACAGCAGATGCGGTTGAAATATCACTATCACCGAGGATAACGATTTTCTTGTTATCCTCTTTTACGGAGTAAGAGTTTGCGGATAACTTCAGATTACTAACCTCTCTTGAAGTTTTACCAACCACTATTTCGTATTTCTGAGCTTTTTGCGTTTCACATACCACGGGTATTTCTACACCGACAGTTTCACATACTGTTGCCACAAGATTGTCAATCTCTTTAGAATAAATAAAAGATTTATCTTTGGGAGCTACGATTACATATTCGCCGATATCCACACCTGCGATTTTCCCGTTGTCGGCAACAAGTTTTGCTTTATGGAACTTTTTATAATCAGGAGCTATTTCAGCATATTCACCGGTACAAACATTATTAAAAAAATATGTAATAGCCTCTTCTAAAGCGTAATCACTTACAGCATTTATAACTATGTTTTCATTTTTAACCATAATTATATAATCGGCCGCATTGTTTTTACGGTTTTCAGTAAGCATTTTATAAGCAAGTTTTGATTCGGGTCTATTAGTGTTGCCAACTAAAAGTTCGCATTGTTCTGATTTTTTACTTTCTCTGTCATCATAAACATCCAGCATTGCATATTTGTAGTTAAGACGGGTAGCAAATCTCTGAATAGAATATGTGGCAGCCTCACTCGCATTTTGAGAATATACAATCGGATAATAGGAAAAATCTATCGGATAAACTTCTTCTTCCAAATCGTCCCAATCGCTATCCTCAAAATAAGAATCATCAAAATCATCAAAATCATCATCAAAATCATCAGTTATATCTTCCGGCATTAAATTTTGAGTATCAGAATTTTTTTGCGGTTTTGCCTTAGCAGGTTTCTTTGTTCCACAGGAAGTAAGAAACATAAGCATAACCAACAAATAGGTAATTGATTTTAAAAGCTTTGTTTTCATCACAAATCTCCTTTAAATATTTATTGATTGCAAGTGTTGATATTTTATTTGCGTTTACGCTTTTTTAAATAGACAGCCACTAAAATTGCGGCTGCAATTAACACAGCAACCAATATTGAGATTACCAGAATTAAAACTGTATTATTTGAAGATTTTTGATTTGAACCTTTATTGTCAACTTTATTTTTTTGAGGGGATTTTTCATCGTTACCGTCAACATTATCTTCTATAATCAAATCATCAATAGGAATATCTTCAAATTCCATATCCTCAAATTCTTCATTTTTTCCTATTTTAGCAGGAACTTTACCGAGCGGAACAACTTTTTCATTTTCATCAATAATAGTATCGCTATTTACCAATTCCATAGTAAAGCCGTCTAAATAAATATCACTGAGTCCGGGTGTTTTAATAGCAAGATAAGGTGAATATAGTGTAACTATATTGGTAATCCTGTACCATACACCCGGATATAAATCGCCAAGAGAAACCGACGGTATAGCCATATCGGTATCACAAGCACTCGGATAGAAATAAGAATCTGTAGGCAATACATAAATATCTTGATTTTCATTCTTTGTTGATAAAAGTTTTACATAATAAGTAACCTTATATGTTTCACCGATCGCAATTTTATCATTTGCATCTGTAATCAGTGTAAATTTCTTATCTGAAGAAACCTTTCCTATTCTATGGATAGAAGAACTACCGCTATATACATTTTTAGAATTATAACCCGAAACTCTATCATTATAGTGTTCGATATCTAAATCATAACCTATACCGTAACCCGGGTAATCATATTCCTCAAAATCCTGAGCAAACTTAACTCTTGCCCATTTTGCATAGAAAACAGTATCTTCTGAAAATAGTGCATCCGCAACCTCTAAGCCATAATTTTTGTCCATAAACCAACCAAGGAATTTATAACCGTCTAATTTCAAGTCATTCGGCAAGACGATTTTTTCGTCTTTTTTGCCTATCACATAATCAGGACCGGTCAGTGTATTTGTCATACAAACAATATCGTCATCTGCAATACGCTTAATAGTAACACTATCTATAAGTGCACGAATTTCTTTAACCCCTGAGAAAGAGTTGGTTTGCATATTGATTGCAAGTGCATTATGTCCCGGATATTTTAAGGATGCTGTAAAGTTATAGGTATGCCTTTTCCATGTGCCAAATCCTGCGGCTCTTGAAAGAGTCAGACGGTATGCATCGTCTTCACTGCTTTGTTGGGTTATACCGATACCGCAGTTTAAAGGACTTGTTGCGTAAACTCTTGTTGTCCATTTATTTTGAATTTCATCAATATTTTTATAGCTAAAGCTTACTAAATATCTTGAACCGTCTTCAATAAGAACCGGATAGCCCTTATAAGCAAGTCGCATTGTTGTAGAGCAACTTGAATCCATTGTTGCTTTTACAGAAACACCATCGCCGTCAGCCGAATCGTTATAATCCATTGAATACCATGGATAAAATTGCTTAGAACCTGATTCATAAATATAATCATCAAATCCGATTGTAATAGAATCGCCGTTTTTAAAACTCTTCCATTTTACATATAAATCCAAGTTTCCGCTTTCGGGGAACTTAACTGATTTAACAGCATTTCTCAAAGACGAATCGGAATACCAGCCATCGAAAATATAGCCCTCTCTGAACGGCGGCTCTACAAGTGTGTGCCCAGGAACACCGTTGAAAACCTGTGTTTTACTACTGCCTCTGGTATGAGCAGTAATAGTGGTTTGAGCCTCTGATTTTATATTTTCCACTTTAAAATTATCAAAATAAACAACAGCATTTGTAGAAATCTTTTCACCGGTTACAACACCGAGAGCGAGTAAATTCAAACCTGTAAGGGTGTCGTTTGTAGTGCTACTGTCAATTTTCGGATTATAAAGTTCCGCAGTAAAAGAAGCAGTATAGGTCAACCACTTACCTGTCGGAGTTTTCTCATCTATTATGAGCGTTTCGCTCATATTCTGTTGAAGCGCATTTGTTGTATCACCAATTTTTTCTTTATTCGCAGCCCATATATTTACATTGATAGTAGCATCGGGCTTTGAAGGAACAAAGTATTTAAAAGATACCTTATAAAGTGATTTCTCATTCAAGTAGTAACTTGAACCGCCAATTGCAATTCCAGCCAAGCGGGTATTCCACCAGTTGGTATATAATGCACCGGTAGCATACTTAAGTGCCTTGGTATTATCAATACCGATATCGTTTATTACACTATAACAATCTGCGTTCATTCCTTTGCCGGGAATAAAAGGATAACTATCAAAATCGCAAACTACTTCTCCGTCCATCACTGCCCATTTAGCATAGATGTCCATCTTTCCTTCGCTAATTTTACCGGCATCGAATTTATTTGTTAAGTCTTTGTCTGTATACCAATTCTGAATATAATAGCCGGGACGATCAATCGGAGGAATTGATACAGGCTTACCCACAATAGCATTGATAACTTTAACAGTATTATCTGCATAGTTATAATGTGCTGTAATCTTACATATTTGGGATACCTGAAGAGTTTTAATAGTTACTGCATCAATATAAATATCCTTATCTACAGGAGCACTGCCAATACCCTTAATACCGATTACTATAAGGTCCATACCATCCTCATTTATATCAGCAGTAAATGTAACCGTTTCTCTAATCCAACCGTTTTCTCCAATGCCTGTTGTGTCAGTATCAAAAATTACTCTTTTATCTAAAGTTTGAACTTGTCTGTATGCATCACTGGTAGCACCACCTGATTTTGCGGTATAAACAACAAACTCACCCTTATTGGTAGGAGTTCCATCTACTTTATACCAAAAACTCATTTCATATGTAGTGCCTAATTTTGCTTTTGCCGTATTCAAACCCTCATTAAGTAATGCAACTCGTGTAATAGCATAATTACCTGTACTTGCGTCCAGTCGATACTTAAGAGAGTTAGTTCCATCTTTAGCAACATCGGAAAAACTTATACCTGTGGCAGACTTATCATATGTACCGGCAGACCAGTTTTCAAATGAATATACAACATCTTCTTCGCTGTCATGCTCAACCTTTTTAAGAGTTACAGCATCAATATAAATATCTTTATCTACGGCAGTTTTGCCTATACCCATAACTCCGATTGATACAAGATTATATTCATCATCCTTAATGTCTGCTATAAATTTAACAGTTGCTTTAACCCAACCGTTTTCGCCACTATCGGCTGTATCTGAATCAAAAATAAGTTTTTTATCTAAAATTTGAGATTGTCTGTTTGCATTGTCAGTTGTACCGCCTGTTTTTGTGGTATAAACCATAAACTGTCCCTTGTTGCTTGGAGTTCCGTCTACTTTATACCAAAAACTGAGTTCATAGAGTAAGCCTTCCTCAACTTTGGCTGTGCTCCATCCATCAGTAAGTAATGCCACTCTTGGAGTACCGTAGTTGGCTGTATTCTCGGGAAGTCTATACTTAAGAGATTTTTTGCCGTCTTTTGCAACATCAGCAAAACTTATACCCGAAAGGGATTTATCATATGTACCGCCCGACCAATTTTCAAACGAATAGACAACATCTTCATCATCAGAAGGTACATATTCTTTAATTGTTACAGCATCAATATAGATTTCTTTATCTACAGGAGCATCTCCAATACCCTTAACACCGATTGCAACTAAATTGTGTGCTTCATCTTTAAGGTCGGCTATAAATCTAACTGTAGCCTTAATCCAACCATTTTCACCATCAGTAGTTGTATCCGTTTCAAATATCAGGTTCTTATCTAAGACTTGAAGTTTTCTAGTTGAATCACTGGTAGCACCGCCTGTTGTTGTAGTGTAAACAACAAATTGTCCTTTGTTAGCAGGTGTGCCATCTACTTTATACCAAAAACTTAATTCATAAGCAGTTCCTGCTGAAAGTTTTGCACTTTTCGAACCCTCGTTAAGTAATGCAACTCGAGGAACAGTAAAATTACCGGTACCTTGGGCTAAAAAATACTTAAGAGATTTAGTTCCATCTTTAGAAACATCGGCGAAACTTATACCTGTTTGAGACTTATCATATGTACCGGCAGACCAATTTTCAAACGAATACAAAACATCCTCTAAATTCTCTTCACCGCTATTACCTGAGCCACCTTGGTTTTCGTCAGAATCTTCACCGTCAGTAACTTCCATAAATTTCAAAACGGGATATTTGCTTGTTGTTTTGTAAACATCCCAATCAAGATTTGGCATATTTGTTTTAGCAGCTGCGCCTTTCATATTTTCAAGGCTTACTACAGTGGGGTATTCTTTTTTACTGCTGTCTACAGTATCTTTAGCACCACAATACGAAGCAGTATATGTAGGATATTGTACATATTTGGTATACGCTATGTTTCCTATACAGTTATTGTAAGTGATTTTTCTTTCGCCAGTGTCCATGCCACCGACAAAGCTACCATGTCGGTTCAATGAAACATCACCGACAACCACTTCAGCAAATGAAGCACAATTTTTAAAGTTTGCACCCAAACCTGCACCGCCGCCAACAAAACCGGCAACGCGTGTTCTACCTGCAAGTGAAACATTTTTATCAATATAGCAATTTTCAAAAGTTGTAAATGTTGCATTTGTGTATGCCATACCAACAAATGCACCAACATAGTCAGCACCTGTAGAACCTGCCACTTTTAGTGAAGAATCAGAAATTACAATATTTTTGAAAGAAACATTACCGTAAACGCTTGAGAACAAGCCCACACGCGCAAAAGTACCGTCAACATAAAGACCGCGAATAGTGTGGCAGTCGCCATCGAAATGACCTGTAAAGGAATATTTGCTATCCCTTTTTGCAGTAAGCCATTTATTAGGATTATTTTCCTTCCAATTGGGGTTATCGGTATCGTTAAGATAAATATCTGTTGTCAATCTATAATATTTACCCTTAATATTTTTACCTTTTTCACCGTAATCGGTGCCGATAGCCATAAGCGCCAACTGTTCGGGAGTTGAAATAAGATATGGGGCTTCGGCAGTACCGTTACCACCGGCATATTTGGTAGCAATAGTCCCATCCCAAACATCAATATCTGAAAGCGCAAATATATTGAAAACTATACTTGAAATAGCACTCAATAAAATAACAACCGAACAAATCACTGCTATTATTTTATGTAAGATTTTAAAATTACTTTTCATTAATTTTTGCCTCCTTGGAGGTGCGGATGAAAGAATAATATGCTCTCATCCGCCAATTTAAGTTTGTACCTTATTTTGCTGTCGCTACCATATCATTAGCTTTCTTAACAGCCGCATTTACGGTATTTTTAACCTTTTCTAAGTTTGCTTCAATCTGGCTTGGGTCAGATGTAGCAACATACTTATTAAAACTCTGACCTGTAATGTCCTGTAAAGAGTCATCCCAATATACAGTATTAAGAGTAGTCGGAATTTTTATAACTTCTTTAGCAAAATTAGCAAATTCAGGAGTTTTATAAATTCTATTAGTATCGTAATTATCCATATTTAAGTAGTAATTTAAAAATTCTCCTGCGCCTAAAGGATTCTTTGCGCCTTTTGCAATTCCGTAAGCAGTAATAAATCCACCTCGAGGATAATTAGCATCTGAACTGTTCTTCTTAGGTAAATAGGTTACGCCGAGGTCGGAACTCTTCATTGTGCTGAAGTAACCGGCTCTTTTAAGACCGTAAGTATCTGTAACGCACATACCTGCCTTACCTTCAATGAATTGAGATTTAGCACCTAAATTAAATAAACCTGATTTAACACCTGTTTGTAAAAATCTCCATGTTTCGGTTAAAATAGGTTCATCTATTCCGCTATAGAACTGTCCCTGCCTATATTTAACGAATCCTGCACCGTAAGAAGATGTAAATACACCTGTATCAAATACGCAACCCAATTTAATACCGGCAGCCTGTTTAACATCGGAAGCCGCCTTGTTAAATGTTTCCCAATTCCAGTTGTTTTCATTAACATACTGTTCGGGAGATTTTATTCCGTTATTTGCGAAAAACTTTTTATTGAAGTATAAAAGACCGCTTGTCTGGAAAGATGCCTGATTTGATGAGACAAGATATGTCTTACCGTTAAGGGTAGACATTTGTGTAATAATAGGATTCCATCTTGAATCATTAGGATTGATACCTGCAACTGTTATAGGTTGAGTAATACCGATTGTTCGTGGAAACTCCGAATTATCGTTAATTACATCAGGAGAGTTACCGGAAGCTATAAGACCTGTCAATTTGGTAATATATTCGTGTTGAGGCACATTAACAATTTTAACTCTTATACCTGTTGATTTTGTAAATGCCTGAATTACAGGGCCATACTCTGTTTTATTAACATCAACCCATGTAGCGAATTTAACCGTTGTACCTCTGAGAGTAGTAGGTTTTTCTGTAGATGAAGTGCCCTTGTTAGGCTTAGAAGTTCCTGTACCGCTTGCGGTTTCACCGGCACCGTCGGAAGCTGAACTATCTGTATTGTCTTCGCCTTTTTTGTCATCAACAATGGTGCTGTCCGTTCCGTTTACTGCTTCGGAACTTACATCTTTGTCAGATTTACAACCTGCAAAAACTGCAAGTAACATAAAACCAGTAAGTAATAGTGCTAATAATTTTTTTGTCATAATAAGTTTCCTCCTTTTATCCTGTGATTCCGACTCTATCGATACTTTTAATAAACTTCCGTTGTAGGAATAAGTATACAATAAGAATAGGAACTACAAACATAACACACCCTGCCATTACACCGAGTGTATTTCTAATATCACCAGGCCAGATTCCTATAAGCGAAAGTCTCTGCGGCAAAGAAGCCAAAGAAACAGCCAAAGGAAAATTTTCACTGGTATACATAACGGCTAGGTAATAATCATTCCAGTGCCAGACACACGATAAAACCAACACCGTTATAATGGCTACGCTTGATGACGGTAATGCTATCTGAATAAATGTACGAGGAGGAGCGGAACCGTCAATCCATGCTGCCTCTTCAAGTTCTTTCGGCAATCCTCGAAAGAACTGATGGTAAATAAAGATAAGTATTCCCGAGCGAAGACCTACGCTGAATAATGACGGCAAATAAAAACATAACGCCGTATCAAGAATATTCGGTCTTAGTTCCTTTCCAAAAAGCCCTCCCATCAGTTTTAAAACACCTAAAAAGTCAAGCTGAGAAAAGTTTATTGTCATAGGAATAATTATCATTTGTGAAGGTACCATTATGAGGAGAATAAGCATAACTGTTAAAAGTTTCTTGCCGGGAAAATTAAATCTTGCTAAACCGTATGCGGTAATGGCACAAGTTGCAGTTTCTATAAGTGCACTTACCATTTCAAATATGAGTGTAGAAATTATTGCATTTTTGAAATCCATTGCCTCAATAGCTATTTTAAAATTTTCGGTTGTAAAAACCTTAGGAATCCACAAAACGCTGGGATCCTGAAATGCAGAAGAAGTTTTTAACGAAGAACTAATCATATATAATAAAGGGTATATTATTATATAACTGATCGCCAACAATATAACCAATCGGAATATGCTGTATAAAACGGGCCGTGTCTTTTTACTGATTTGGTTTAATCTTTTTTTATTAAATGAATCAATCATTGACTCGCCCTCCTATTCCCAACGCTTAAGGCAGTATTTGTTGAACGGTATATAAATCAAAGCTATAACTATTCCCAATATAAGGAAATACACCCACAGCATTGCAGTGCTTTCATGATAATTCTGTGATTGCATCATAGTATAAGCGCTTGAAACAACCCTATCTGTCTTAGATGTAAATAATTCTACAACCGTAAATGCCGAAACCAATACAAGAATTTTTGAAAGCATCGGGAAAGTAACAAACCAAAATTCTTCCCATTTTGTTGCACCCTCAACCTTTGAAACCTCATACATCTGGTCGGGTATAGCCTGAAGTCCGGATATGAACAGCAAGGTTTGTATTCCGCTGTTCCAGATAACAGTCATTATACTACTAAGCACAACCTGAAAATATTTAGAAATCTGTGTCGGCAAACCTAATACCGTTAAAATACTTTCGACATCTATCATATCTTCCATAATAGAGGTCTCAACACCGGCTCCTGTTATATCTGCGCCCTGATATTTTAAGACATATTCAATAACGACACCACTCGCAATAATAACAGTCATAAAACTAATGCCCCTGAATAATACACGGCCTTTGAAATCCTGAACAAGTATAATAGCCATAACAAGACTTACTACCAATATAAGAGGAAAAGAATATGCAAAAGTTGAAAATCCTTTAACTACATTATTGATAAAATGAGGGTCTTCAAAAAGTACATATTTAATATTTTTAAGTCCTGTCCAGGTAATAACCGTATTACCCGGTTCAAAGCGTATCCTGCTAAACATATATTGAACAGAACTAATAAGGGGAAATACAAAAAACAAAATCAAGCCGATAATGAAAGGCGTAACAAACATTAAACCGTAGCGACTTTTTAATCTTTCAACACCGGCGTGTTTCTTCTTTTTCATTAAGTATCCTCCCCTCCTGCTATCAGTTTGTATCCAAACGGCTCTACCGTGATATCTGAAATCGTCTGGATTTTATCGGTATAATTTACGAAAACCTCATATCCGTTATCAAACACCGTTTTCCGGACACCGTTTTCGTAAATTATATGCTCCTTAATTGTTGTACCGTTGATTTTTCCATAGTAATCCTTGTTTTCTAAAACACTTTTTTCGATATATGGCTTCATATCACTATACACTGAACCATAAAAAGCAGACTCCGAAGAAACAAGGAGTTTTGTATCATAATCACTTATCAGAGTATAGGTCAAACCGATGCCCGACTCTATTGCTTTTAATATAGTTTCTTTAGAGTTTGCAACAAGATTTACCGACGGAGAAGACATTGGCACATAACCTTTAAAAACTATTTCATAAAACGGAATATCCTCATCAAACAATCTATGTCCAGACGATTCGAGCGGCGCATCGTAAATCTGATTTGCGTTTGCAGCTGCATAATCGTTTGCATTGTTGACAGCGATTTTGATTTTATCCTTCTTAAAGTCTGAAAGTATTGATGATACATCCTTCTGCATACTACCCTTTATAAAAGTTTCAGCATTACTGTAATCAGAATAGCAGTAATTTGAAAGAGTATCAAGACCGACACCTGTAATACCTAATTTTGATGTTGCTTTTGTAATTCTTGTCGCAATATCAAAAAGCTTAGAACGGGTAGCCAATGAATAATTTTCAAAATCAAAGTCCCGTGTTCTTGACCAGACATTATAATTATAACAATTTACTACCTGACCGTTTACCGTAACAGCTTTATCGGACAATGTACTGAGTCCACCTGCGGTTTTATTAAAACGAACCGCATCAAAATCCATAAATGACCTGATACCGTTTTTTTCGCAATATTCAATGAATTTCTCTAAATCAGACCTGTTACCCAAATTAGAATCAAGTTTAAATCCACCCGCAATTTTACCTACATTTATACCGCCTTGACCGAAACCTACTAAATTAACTGACATTTTTTCTTTTGTACTTTCAAACAATTCAGTTACTATTTCAGTCGCCTCATTAACGGTGGTAGTTGCATAGAAATCGTTATACGGGATACCGAGAAAAGAATTTTTGACACTACTGCCACCAATAATTTTTAGCGCCAAATTATTCTCTTCACTGACACTTTCAAGGTTATACTTTTGTTTGAGATATTCTCTGTAAACATCAGCCATCCCCACATAATCAGCAGCATTGCCGTATAATGGATAGAAAGAAACCGAGTATTTATTATTTGAAATGCTTTCACTAAATAATTTTTGGTATCCTTTTTTAACCTTGACCCACTGATATCCTCGCACCTCAAAAGATGCATTAACAGCAGATGAACCAATATTGGCGGCTCCTGCAGAAACTTCAATAGATGCCGATTCAGCGCCATCATCAATTATTGCACATAGAGCCTTATTTCCCATTTTGGCTCCATATACAGGCAACCTGATTTCATTTTCAGTAGCAGAATCCTCTTCATATTCAAGATATCTGCCGGAGTCTGTACCGTATACCTCTTGTGAATATGTAACAGGAACATCGCCTTCCTGTTTTTTGTAAATTAAAGCACCGCTTCCCGACGGAACAAATAAATACGAGTTATCACTATTATTTGCAAAAGAACACATAAATGGGGCAACCTTTATTCTCCAAAGCATATAACTTTTTTCCTGTATGCCCGCTGAATCAATTGCAATATTTACACCGTTATTTAAAATCGTGTATTCGACCGGTACTGCGATTTCTACATCAGGAAAATAATATGTTGCTTTAATACCGCCCTTTATTCTTTCAACCGAGACACAGTCGTTCATTATAGATGCCACACTGGCAGTTAGCATAGATATTTCCTGAGTCTCCGAATCAATATACTCTATAACTATTGGCGAAGTAACTTGCGGGTGAACAGTTTTGGGATATCCAAACTCATCCAAGCCGGGATTTAATGCCTGTTCAGGGGTTGTACTCCAACTGACACCGTTAAACTTATCCACTAATATAATCCGCTTATTTTCATTATCCCAGTCAAGACGAAAATTATCATTTTCTGTTACGGTAGCATCTGTAAATGTATTTATTTCAAAATCTTCTTTATATAACTTGCTTTTCTGAACCGCTACCCCGCATCCGCTGCAGGTTATCAGTACTAAAAGACTAAGCATCAATAAAACAAACTGTTTAATTAGTTTATTCATTGTTTCCTCCTGACCATTTATATTTGGAATTTCTTAACGGTAAGCTATTTCCATAATAATAGTAATAGCAAACGCTACTAATTGCTGAACTAATATGATTATAAGCACTATCAGGGATAAAACTATTGCCATACCTACTATCGTCATAATAGTAGTTGTAATAAATTTACCAAACTCATAATCGTGAACCTTCATAATTCCGATAATCAGCATAAATGCAGCATAAATTGTAAATGCATTCATAAGTACCGATAAGAAACCTGCCTCAGTCGGAAGCATTATGTTTGTTAATATAACATAAATTATATTTCCGAAAATTATCGGTATCAGACTGTAGCAAGTAACAATAAAAATTTCCTTTAATTTACCGATGCCGCCCCTTAATGCACAAACAGCCCAGTTGGAAACCGCCCATAAAATAACCAAGCCAAAGGTCCTTATGATTATATACAGCGAATTGAATTCTGTCGGATTATAACCGGAATATAAGTAACCGCCCTTTGTGGTTTTTAATATTGCGGTTATATAAAATAAAGTTAATAGAATAAAACTTAACGGCAAAGAGCCCAAATTGTTATATTTAACCTTTGTAAATGAATCAAACGGATGTGCCACACTCGAAAACATTACATTTACTTTAGGATTTGAAAGCAAGGTAACTTTATGTTTAGTAAGATAAACTAAAGTCGTGCAAAGTACACCCAAAGCTACTACTGCTGCTAAAAATATCCATATAAAATTTTCCTTAATGTAATCCCGTCGTACCCATTTAAAAGCCTGACCGTAGGTTTCTTTATCAATGCCTAATTTGGCATATTTCATAGCTTGTTTATACTCGCCCTCAACATATAAGGCTTTTGCAAGCCCATTATAAGCAAGTTGACTGTTTTTATCAAGCGCTAAAACCTCTTGCCAAAGAGCCTTGGATTCTTCGTAATCACCGTCAATTGTCATTTTTCTTGCAGTCTTCACAAGTCTGCCATAATCAGTAATTTTAAATACGGTAACATTGTTATTAGCACTATCACAAACTAAAACATCATCGCCGTTTGTTTCAATGGCACAGGGCAAAACAAAAGTACCGACTTGTTCTCCTCTGCCAAGACCGGCTCCAAATGCTGAAAGAAGTTTATAGTCCTTATCATATAAGAAAATTCGACCGTATGCTGAATCTAAAGCATAAATATAATTATTATCATCTAAAGCTATTCCCAATAAGTCCTGACTAAGCGTTTCGCCTTTAATCGTACCTAACGAAATATCGGCAAAATTTGTCGCACTTGTATCCTTAGTCATAATTCCGCCGGGGCTAAAGCGTCTGATTTGTCCCGATTGAGTTTGTTGTACCTCTGTTCTACCCGTGCAGGTATAAACAAAGTTTTCACTATCCATATACAAATCTGTAATCTGAAAAGGTAGTTTGCTTTCGCTTTGCGACAGTTTTGTATTTGTCATAAAAATTTTATTAAATATAATTTCAACCGCTTGTAATATTCCGCCTTTTGTGGTATTTGCTCCATAGAATCCTAAAAATTTATTTTCAGGTGAATAAAGAATTGCTCCATAATATGAACCGTCGCACAATATGTACAAATATCCTCTGGAATCAATTGCCGTCTTAATAGGGCGGTATTCAAAACCGTCCGGAATTAAATTTGAATCAGGCACTAAAAACTCATCTATAAAATTTCCATTATAATCAATTTTAAGTACCCTTTCATTTTCTGTATCAGAAATATAAATGTTCTTTTCCGAAACAAAGATACCCTTTGCTCCGGTGAATGATAATTCTTCTCCGTCTTTTAAAACACTGCTGACAGTTTTAATATGATTGTAATTTTTATCAAGAATATAAATTACAGATGCTCCGCCGTCCAAAATATAGACATTACCATTATCATCTGAACATACATCGGCAAGTGTTGTAAATGTTTTAATACCAAAATATTCAGCATCAATTATAAAATCAGGCTGATACATCGGTTTGGAATAAACCGCCTTTTTCTCTGCTTCGGAATAATTTTCCCAATAAGTATAACTTTCATACGGAATCTCATTCGGACTGCTCGCAAGAACAGGAACAGCAGATATTAAAACCATAAGCACCAGAATCAATGCTATCTTAGGTAATATCAATTTGTATTTCATACCTCTACTCCTATTCCTTAATACCAGCACTGCTCATTGCTTCCACAACATTGCTTTGAGAAATTATATAAACCAAAATCGGTGGAATCATCATAATAACCGTTACCGCCATTGCGCTACCCGAACGGGCAATACCGCCTGAAGTAATCTGCGCCATAACCTGCGGCAATGTTTTTAACTGCTCACTAAAAATAGTTCCCTGCGGTACTGCCGACCAGACATCACGGAAACCGAAAAGTGTGAGAGTAAGAAGGCAGGGCTTTACAATAGGTATAATTATTTTAAAGAAAATACGGAAATATCCTGCTCCATCAATCTCAGCCGCTTCCATCAAAGCATTCGGCACATAACCGTCTATATACTGTTTCATCAAAAATACACCCATTGTTGAAGCAAGATACGGTAATATATAAACCCAATATGTATCAATCATTTTAAGATTGGAAAAAACTAAATACTGCGGAACAGCCAATGTATACGAAGTGTACAAAAGAGCAAACTGTATAATCATAAAGACTGTTTTACTGCCTTTAAGATTACCCTTTGCCAATACAAATGCCGCCATTGTTGAAATAAAAACATATAATGCAGTAGTTATAATACTCACAAATAAACTGTTAGATACATACCTTGAAAGCGGTATTTTAAGATTTGAAAGCAAATTAGGTAATGATAGATAGTTTTCAAATGTCGGGCGTACTACTACTACAAGTCTCGGTGGGAAAATCATAATCTCATCCAAAGGCTTAAACGAAGATGTAACGCAATATATAAGCGGCAAGACCGAGAACAAACCAAAAGCACCTAAAAACAAAAAATAAAACACATTTCCGACCTTAGAGCGTGTATATCTCTTAACTGCACTTGCTTCACGCTGTACCTTGACTTTGTCGCTTTTTCGAAAAAAGAATTTCTTTCTCTTCAGTAGACTTTTCATCGTTTGCTCCTTCCAATCACTTGCCTACCATATCAAGCAATTTGCCAATGACAATTCTTGTAATTGCCATCATTCCAAACAGAAATACAGCAATAGCCGATGCATAACCCATCTCGTATCTGACAGTACCGACATCCATCATATGTGCAACAATGGTATCTGCCGCATGGTTGACACTTGGAAATCCCGCCAACTCTACCGCAACGGTTCCGGCTGCAAAACTTGCTTGAATTTGCATAACTGCACTGAATAACAAAATATTTTTCATTGATGGGAAGGTTATATACCATAATTCCTGCCATCTGTTGCGAATACCGTCGATAGAACCAGCTTCATACAATTCGCCATTGATATTTTGCAAACCTGAAATATTTGCAAGGAACGAAACACCCATACTTTGCCAAAGTTGAACAATAATAATAATTGTCATAATATAATTTGCATCTTTAAGCCAGATAACAGGTTCTGTAATGAGCCCAAGTGATAGCAAAAAACTGTTAATATAGCCGTAACTATCACCAGAAAAAACAATTTTCCAAATAAAGTAGGCATTACCAACTAATGCAGGGGCATAAAACAGGAATGATAAAAATGTTCTTATCTTTGGTGAAAACTCATTTATAAACCATGCTAAAACGAAGGAGAGCATAAAACCCAAAGGTCCTGTAACAATAGCAAATAATAATGTGTTTTTAAATGAGATAGGAAAGACATCGTCATCCATAATCATTCTGAAATAATTATCAACACCGACAAAATCAAACTTTCCAACCATATCATAAGAGAAAAAGCTTAACACAATAGAGGAAAAAATCGGAATAACAGTAAATATACAAAATGCAATTAAAAAAGGAGTTATCATTATATATAGGGGTATCTTACGGGTAAATCCGTTTTTAGATAATTTTAAATTAAGCCTATTAACCATTAAACCAAACCTCACTTTCTCCCTTTTTGTTTGGTGCCATATTCTTTAATCTTCCGTTTAATCTCATTATCGGCAACCATACTCCATTCCAATATGGCATCCTTTGCGGTTGCCTGACCGTTTGTAACATTCCAAAAGGCTTGGTCCAAAGCTCTTGTTAAATAATAACTACCCGGAATTTCGTTAACTTCAACAACCTTTTCCCATTGCTCCATTAAAATTCCTAAATCTTTCTTTGTCCAGGATAATCTTGATAAAGCTTCAACATTAGCAGTATCAATTCTGCCGACAGGACCTAAAATAGATTCAAGATTATTTGAATAACGCACTTGAATATCTGCGGATGTCCACCATTTCAGGAATTCCCAAGCAAGTGCTTCCTTTCCGGTACCCTTTATAATAACATTACCCGTTCCTGAGCCGGTGCTTGAATTGTTTATAGTATTGTCAGCATTTATAACACCCGGCAAAGGCGCTATCTTCCAACGGCCCTTTATTTCAGGAGCAGCAGAATTCAGAGTTTGATAGAGTAAATATGTATCTATACCTAAAGGCATAGTACCAACCCTGAAACGGTTATAGAAACTTGCTTCTTTGGGAATTTTGTATTCCGTATAAAAATCTGTCCAGGTATTGAAAACAAAAATTGCATCTTTGGTATTTAAATTTGAACCGTTAAAGTCTTTATTAAACAACGACAATCCGTTTTGTGCCATAAGTGTCGGGAAAATGCTCAAACCGCCAATACCCACATTAACGGTTGTAGTTGCCTGAATTTGCGTGTATGGCAACCAAACCTGCATTTTATTTCTTTGGATAGTAATTGCACAATCTTTAAATTCTTCCCATGTTGTAGGAACAGTTAAGCCTAATTGTTTAAATATATCTTCACGGTAATACATTATATAAAACGCTTGGGTTGCAGGTAAAGCATATACCCCACCGTTATACTCATAAGGAGTCATAGCAGTTTTTTGGAAGCGTTCTTTTACTTCGTTATAATCATCAAATTTCGAAACATCATATAATACTCCTCGCATTGCAAGGTTTACCGGTTCAGTTCTTGCCATATTCATTTCAATATCCGGCGGATTTCCTGACAAAATGCCCTTAACAACTGTAGCATTTACTGCTTGGAAATTAACCTCGATATTGGTTTTTGGAGTAAAATCATCACGAATAAGTGTTTGAATAATCTGCGCCTGATCACGGCCAATATTTGCCCAAACCTTTATTGTGTTTTCGGACTCAGAAGAAATGTCTGCATAATCAAGAGTGTACGAATAGATGTATCTGAGTACACCAAATACAAAAGATTTGAAAAATCCGTTCTTTTCTGACTTTGTATTATAATCAGGAGCTGTAAGTAAAATCTGATCAAGGCTAAGCGGCATTGACTTCATCTCATAAAGCCATGAGCTGAGCGATGTATAATTGGTATAATAATCTGCTTTATACTTATGTGAAGTATACGGATTATCATACATTGATTTAAGCACACGGGACATATTTGCAATAGCAGCAATTACCGAGTTACTTCTTTTTCCCGATTGTTTTTTCATATCCTCCGAAAGCTTGTCAAGACCTTCGTAAAGTTTTTTCAGAGTTTCGTTAAACTCAGGAATTTGCTTAAATAAGTCATAGTTACGGTTCGCATCAGGTGTTTCACCTGTTATCATATTGATTTTTATGTATAAGTCGCCGATTTCGGTAACCATTTTTTTTAATCGGCTGTAAAATTCAGCCGTTTCCGCCAAAGTTACATCAAAAGAAAGCTCGTGGTCGCCTTTTGACAGATATATTAAATACGGATTGTTATTTTCATCGACAAAATCACTAACCTGCCAATTAGTTTTATATCCAAAAGCGATTGCCTCTGCCTCAGCAAAAGGAGTTTTACCATCAACTTTCATAGAGCGGTAAGAAATTCCGTTAACTAAATCGCTTTGTTTAAATTTAAAGGCCAATTTATAAAGACCGCTTTGCTTAATATTAACTTTCCAAGTTAAAACCTGACCGACACTACTCCAGTTTTTAGAACCAATATAGTTAATCATCAGATTACGGGGATTTGACGGAGTAACCGAAATGCTGTTATCTGATTTTGGAATAAGAGAATTAGAAGTCTTAACTTCAGCGACTTCACCCTCAATGACAATAGGGGAACCACTGTAATAATCTGATTTCTTATAATTTGCAGAAACTTTACTGTAACTTTCAATTCTTTCAGGAGCGGTCAATGCAATGTTTGCCAAAATAAAAGCCTCTTCTTGCATTTCGACAGTGATTGTATGCTTTCCTGCGGTTAATGCAAATTCATAAGGCTTAACTGCAACACCCTCTTTATCAGTTAACGGTTGAGTTGTATAGACTGAGAGTTCCGCTTGTTCGGGAGAAATCTGGTCCCCCTTATCGTCTACTCTGACATCACCCTTATTTGTCCAAAGGCGAGGCAGAAATAATGTTTTCATACCATCAAAAAGATATTCACCGTCAATTTTCATACCTATTTGTATATCCTTGGACTGACAAGGCAACTGCATATAAGTTAAATTGATATTATAAATACCGTCTTTTGGAACATCAAATTCGTATGTAACACTGCCCTTCTGACTATCCCATTTTATCACATTTGATTTGCCTTCGTATTCAGCAATTTTTTCCACTTCGCTGTTTTCTTGGGCTATGTAATTGCCTCCGTCAAGAATGATATCTTCATTGGCATACTCAAAATCAGAATTTTCCTCTTTATATTTTGCATAAACCTTATCTTCGGAAGACAATTTAACAATTTCGGTTTCCTCAGAAGCAATAACAGTCTTAGCCGAATAGCAATTAGTAGAACAAAGCAAGCCCACTACAACAAATAATGTAAAAACACGCTTAATTATATTACTCATAAAACGCTCCGTTTCTCATTAGAAAATAATCAAATATAATCATCGCAATGCCGATCAAACAGCCCGTCAAAATACTTTGCAGCAGTTCGACAAACTACAATTATTAGAGCAGTATAGGGAGCGATAATTCCTACAGAAATATTGCTCCCTAAATTATCAAGGCTTGCCGAAAAAATTATAAATTTTATTACTATAATTAGTATCCGATATAAAGTTTTGACAAACCGTCATTTTTCTGGTAAAGACGAATCCAGTCAATATCAAATTCCATAGGAAGATTTTCTTCATTGCCTTCAATCATTTGAGCGACACTAAAACCTTCGGTTTCTGAAGTAATCAAATTGTTACCGAAAATAACACTCAATGTTGTGTCAAAACCTGCGGTATCAGAATTAAGACCATAACTTGCCAAACTTTCTGCATCGATGAACCACTCACACTGAAGTTCACGGTCTACATAGATAGCCATTCTGTTCTTTGTCCATTCAAAACCGTATATGTGATACTCATCAGATAAATCAGCAGAATTTGCGAATGTATGGGCCTCTGCCTGACTGATTGCGTTAGTTGTAGTTTGTATATTAGTATGCTCTATAATAGGATTGCCGTTTTCATCTGTATCTTCGGTTTTAGTTGAAAAATGCTGATGCAAATTAGATCTCATAGTATCTCTTGAACCAAATACCTCAAATACATCAACCTCTAATTCATAGGGAGCAGTTGCATTTTTGCCCGTTGCATTACTGCTTCTGAGCCAAAATGCTGGCCAAGCACCCTCTTTATAAGGAACCTTTGCACGGATCTCAAGATAACCGTACTTATAACTCATTTTTCCCTCTGTGTGCACAGAACCGGGCACAAGATACTCAGCTCTCTTATAAGGGGTATCTCCCTCAGGGTCATAATATGAATTCTTAAATGAAGTCAAATTCAAATCCCCTGAAGTCAACTTAATATTTGAATCATCATAAGTATAGAAAACATCGTTTGCGTATGACGCACAAGGGGTTTTGGTCCAATTAGCATCATTTAAAGTGCTACCGGCAAAATCGTCGAACCAAACCAATTGGTAGGAATAGTTATTTGTAGGTAATCCAGTGCATTTCTTTTTAAGATTTATAAGGTCTCTTACATCATCACTGCCATCACCGTTAATATCGGCAAGACCAACATTTGAAGTTCCAAGTAAAATATTTATAAGTGCTGTCAAGTCGGTAGAATTACAATTCCAATCGCCGTCAACATCGCCTAAAAGCATACCAATGGCTTTAATTGCAGGATAACTCTCTGTAGCATAGAAACCATCAAGGTTGCTCATATTCTCAAGTGCCGCTGCACCTTGCATAGCCTCTTGAGTAAGTACCGTAATTTGTCCTTCGGTTATTACCTCTGTATCTGCAACTGTAGCATAGCAGTTAACAGCCGCAACAGGGTCTTCGTCAGTGCCGTCCCAAATTAGAGGATAGCCTACAGCAAAACTGTTGTAAATTTCTCTTGTGTTGATACCCTCTTCATTCCAGACCTCACCAAAGAAAGCACCTTTATGTCCTGTACCTGCAAGGGTAGCCAATGAATAACAGTTGTTTATACTAACAGATGGGTACGCATAACCTACAAAAGCGGAAACACCTTTATCTGCGGAAACCGTAACACTCGCTTCCACACCGCAGTTATAAATATTAACTACGCCGTCGCCCCATCCTACAAGAGCACCTATTGAAGAATTGCTTGTAGCAGTAAGACTTGCATCGCTGATACGCAAATTGCTGATAGTTGTATTTTTAACCTTGGGGAATATTCCGGCATTGCGGGTGCCGTTATAATATGCTCCGTATATTGTGTGCCCCGCACCGTCTACATTACCTTCAAAGAAAACTCCTGAACCGGATTCGCCGTAGAGAGCTCTGTCATACCAGGATTTCGGTGAATTCTCTGTCCAATTTTCTGCTGATACATCGTTAAGGTAAATATCTGAAGTGAACTTATAATATTTGCCGGGTTCCGAAGTATTTGAAATTGCTTTAGCAAACTGCTCGGCATTTTCTATAAGGTAAGGATTTGCATGAGTACCTGTACCGCCTGCAAAACTATTTGCAAC
>DFHZ01000179.1 GCA_002371985.1 Ruminococcaceae bacterium UBA3710
CTATCCAGCTGAGCTATCAGCGCATATTTATGGCGGTTTTTAAACCGCCATAGTATTTTATCACAATTAGCATTTTTTTGCAAGGTTTTTTTATCAAAACAAATTATTTGGTCATAAGTTCGCATACAAGGGCACTATGTTCGGCCGGATTTTCAATCGGTTTTCCGCCTATAAGACAAGCCTCACCATAAAGAAGTTTTGCATACTTGCCTAAAGTTTCGTTGTCTTTTCCGTAAAGTTCTTTCAGTTTTTCAGCCAATTTATGCGTTGCACTGATTTCCAAAACAAGTTGAGCCTTAACCTTATTGTCGGCAGCTCCCGGCATGGAATTAAGTGTTTTTTCCATTTCAAGAGAAATTCCGCCCTCGCTCGTAAGGCAAACAGGGTGATTTTTGAGTTTGTTGGTAAATCTTATCGCATTTACCGAATCGCCCAATGCTTTTTTCATTTCCTCAAACATATCTTTTGCCGCATTGTTTTCGGATTCAAGTTCTTTTTTCTCGTCTTCGGTATCAAGGTTCAGGTTTTCGTCGCAAACATTCATAAACTTCTTGCCGTCGTACTCACGAAGCATCATAAGAGCAAATTCGTCAACATTTTCGGTAAGATACAAAATACCGTAGCCTTTTTCCTTAACGGCATCGCATTGAGGCAAGAGTTCTATTCTCTCTACCGTTTCGCCACAGGCATAATAAATTGTATCCTGTCCCTCTTTCATACCCTCTGTATATTCTTTGAGGGTTTGATATTTGCCCTCGTTTGAAGACTTAAAGATAAGCAAATCTTTTAATGTATCGGCGTGCATACCGTAATCGTTATAACATCCGAATTTAAGACCTATGCCGAAAGATTTGAAGAACTCTTCATACTTTTCTCTTTCGTTCTTAAGCATTTTTTCAAGTTCGTTCTTTATTTTCTTTTCAAGGGTTTTTGCAATAAGTTTAAGTTGACCGTCATGCTGTAGCATCTCTCTTGAAATATTAAGAGATAAATCTTCGCTGTCAACAAGACCTTTTACAAAACTGAAATAGTCAGGCAAAAGTTCGGCACACTTATCCATTATAAGAACACCTTTTGAATAAAGTTGAAGTCCCTTTTCAAATTCCTTTGTATAATAATCAAAAGGCGGATGCTTAGGAATAAACATAAGTGCACTATAAGTAGCGGTTCCTTCGGTAGAAGTATGGATAACCTTTATCGGGTCTTCATAGTCCATAAACTTTTCTTTATAGAAATTGTTATAGTCTTCATCTTTGAGTTCGCTCTTTGACCTCTTCCAAATCGGAATCATACTGTTGAGAGTGCGAAGTTCTACAACATCTTCGTATTCGTTTTCTTTGCCCTCAACCGGCTTCTTTGTTTCAAAGTTCATTACTATCGGATGACGGATATAATCAGAATATTTCTTTACAAGGGCACTTATTCTGTACTGGTCTAAATACTCGCTGTATTTTTCGTCGTCCGTATCAGGTTTGATATGCATAATAACAGTTGTTCCGACATCTTCCTTTTCGCAAGAAGAAATGGTATACCCGTCGGCACCTTTTGAGTTAAAGCAAAATGCCTCATCACTACCGAAAGCCTTAGTCTTTACGGTAACCTCATCGCTTACCATAAATGCAGAATAAAAACCTACGCCGAATTGTCCTATAATATCAACATTTTCAGCCTTCTCATTCTCTTCCTTAAAATCAAAAGAACCGCTCTTTGCTATTGTACCGAGGTTTTTATCCAATTCTTCCTCGGTCATACCAATACCGTTATCAGAAACGGTAATGGTGCGGTTTTCTTTATCAAGTTCGATTTTAATTTTAAACTCGTCAGCCTTTATTCCGACCGAAGAATCGGTAAGCGAACGAAAATAGAGTTTATCTATTGCGTCCGAAGAGTTTGAAATAATCTCCCTTAAAAAAATTTCCTTATGGGTATAGATAGAGTTTATCATCATATCCATAAGTTTTTTAGATTCTGATTTAAACTGCTTTGTTTTCATCATTTTTCACCTTGTTTTAATAATGATTTATTTTTTCAGTTTTATATTAGAAAACTGATATTTGCTTTAAATAATAGACTCGGTACAAATCTTGATTTCTCCGGAATTAAGAGTCTGCATTCCGTTTTCCGTTTCAACCAAAAGTTCGCCGGAATTTAAAATATCGACTGCCTTTGCTTTGTATTTAATGCCGTTTTTTATATACTCGATATTCTTACCCAAAACATTAGAACGGGCTTTATATTCCGTCATATAATCCCTGCCGCCGTTATAAATTTCAAAGAAATTTTCTAAAAACACATCAATAAGCCGTTCTTTCAGACCCGCCTTTCCGGTTTCAGTCAACGACCCTGCAATGCTTTTTATATCGTCAGGGAAACCGCCTTTTGGTCTGAAAAGATTTATTCCAACGCCTAAAACAGCGTAATCAAAAGCCTTTTTTTCGGTATTAAAAGAGCCCTCTGTAAGTATTCCGCAAACCTTTTTATTATCAACATAAATATCGTTTACCCATTTGATATACGCCTTTACACCAAGCAAAGATTCTATCGTCCCCGAAACAGCAACAGATGCCATAACGGTAATATCAAGCGGGTTTTTAGTAGTATCCGGATGAAGCAGTAAAGACATATAGATACCGCCCTCAGGTGAATAGAAACTTCTTCCCATTCTTCCCTTACCAGCGGTTTGTTTTTCAGATACTATTAAAATGTCTTGCGAGGTTTCTTTTGATATTTTTTTTGCAAACTCGTTTGTAGAGTCTATCTCTTTAAAATAATATCGTTTGATTTTATTCATATTTATCCCTTTTGTTTGCCGTTTCGTTAAAAGCATAAATCTTTACGATAATAAATGTTAAAGGTCCGCTTAACATAACGGCTAAAAAACTCGCCCAGAACTGCGAAAGTTTCAAAGCACCCAATGCTCCGGCATGAATAAGAATATAAACCAAAAAACTCGGTATATATGAAATTAAAAACCTATTGTATTTTTTAAGGGTGGACTTTGAACGGAATATAAAACGGCAGGTAAGAAGATAGGCACCCTGAAGAGAAAGAATATATCCGAGTATACCGGCAATATTATCCTGAAGAAACAGACCGAAAAGCGAAGAAAAAATAGAAGTATTTAATGTATTTATAATTCCAAAGAGGCAAAATCTTATAAAACTACTGTTTAAAAGAGCATTTTTTATGCTTTTAAGAAAATCAACTATGCTTTGAAATACCAAATCTTCGCCTCCCTTCCTCATATTATACCACAATCACAAAAAAATTTCAACATAATAAATATCCACCCGCGTAGCG
>DFHZ01000043.1 GCA_002371985.1 Ruminococcaceae bacterium UBA3710
AAAATGAGACAGATGGGAGATTGTGTATCGTCATGAAGAATATGAATAACGCCGAAAAGAACAGCTACGTCAAAGAACATATCACAAGTACGCTGATCGGCATGATGAAAAAACAAAATCTCACCGAAATATCGGTTAGAGATCTGTGCAGCGAAGCCGGAGTCGGAAGGGCATCCTTTTACAGGAATTACGCAACGAAGGATGACGTTCTGACCGCATATATCACGGCTGAGTGGAGAAAGTACGAAAAAGCTCACGATTTGAAGAAACACAGGATCAATGACATCTACCGTGTGCAGAGGTATTTTGAATTTTGTCTGTCTATGAGAGAATTGAACGATATCCTGCTTCGGCAGGAGCAGACGGTGCCTATTCTGAAAGCGTATGAAACCATTTTGTCCGATCTTGATCAGGGTGCTCCGCGCGAATCGTTTGAAAGCTTCTATATGGCGTACGGACTGTTCGGTATATTTTTGAAATGGGCGAAGGGAGAATATTCCGAAACACCGGCTGAAATGACAAAGATCGTTACCGATCGGATACTCAAAGACTATCGGATAGATTTGCTGTGAATCCCACGACAATAAAAAGTGCGTGCAGTTATCAAAATACACGGTAATAGAATTTAATTGCAAGTCGGCAGTTGACAAATTTTATTTTTGTGATAATATATAATAGAAATTAAATAATTCCTTATCGAGAGTGGTGGAGGGGACAGGCCCGTTGAAACCCGACAACCTGACTTATAGTTTTAGTCAAGGTGCCAAATCCTGCGGTAAATCCGAAAGATGAGGTTCGTTAAAAAATGAGCCGTCTTTTTAAGGACGGCTTTTATTGTTAAAAAAAGGAGAAATACTAATGTCTAAAATGTTGTTTACATCCGAATCTGTAACAGAGGGACATCCCGATAAAGTCAGCGACCAGATAAGTGATGCGATACTTGACGCTATAATAAGCGAGGATAAGGATGCAAGAGTTGCCTGTGAAACTTTCTGCACAACAGGTGTTGTAACTGTTATGGGGGAAATTACAACATCGTGTTATGCCGATATTCCGCAGATTGTTCGTGATGTTCTATGTGATATAGGCTATGACGGTCCCGAGTCCGGTTTCAACGGCAGAACCTGTGCCGTTCTTACCTCAATAGATAAGCAGTCGCCGGATATTGCTATGGGTGTTGATAAGGGACTTGAATATAAAGGCGGAGAAGAGGACGCATATAACCTTAACGGTGCAGGGGATCAAGGTATGATGTTCGGATTTGCCTGTGATGAAACCGAAGAACTTATGCCACTTACAATATCTTTGGCACATAGAATGAGCGAAAGGCTTACATTTGTGCGAAAGAGCGGACTTCTTCCGTATCTTTGCCCTGACGGTAAAACTCAGGTTACGGTTGAATACAATGACGGTGTTCCTACCCGTGTTGACGCTGTTGTTGTATCAAGTCAACATAAAGAGAGTGTTGACCTTGAAACACTCCGCAAAGATATTCTTGAAGAGGTTATAAAACCTATTATCCCAAAAGAGTTTTTAGACGAAAATACCAAGATATATATTAACCCTACGGGTCGCTTTGTTGTAGGCGGACCTCAGGGTGATACCGGTCTTACGGGGAGAAAAATTATAGTTGATACCTACGGCGGTGTGGCTCGCCACGGCGGCGGTGCATTTTCGGGTAAGGACCCGACAAAGGTCGACAGATCGGCAGCCTACGCCGCAAGATATGTCGCTAAAAACATAGTAGCGGCTCACCTTGCTAAAAAATGTGAAGTTCAATTAGCCTATGCTATAGGCGTTGCTAACCCTGTATCTGTTATGGTTGATACATTCGGAACGGGTGTTGTTGACGACGAAAAGATAGCAAATGCCGTAAATAAGGTATTTGACCTTCGTCCGGCGGCAATTATCGATAAATTAAATCTTCGAAGACCGATTTATAAGAAAACTTCAAATTACGGTCATTTCGGAAGAAATGATGCAGATTTCACTTGGGAAAAAACCGATAAGACAGAACTGCTTAAGAAAGAATTAGGTATATAAATGTTTAAGATAGTAGATAAAAAACAGTTAAACAGTAGTGTAACCTCGCTTACATTTGATGCTCCTTTTATAGCAAAGAAGGTAAAGCCGGGTCAATTCGTAATTATTCGTATTGACGAAAAAGGTGAGAGAATACCGCTTACCGTTTCGGATTTCAACAGCGATAACGGAACACTTACCGTTGTTGTTCAGGCAATCGGGTTTACAACTAAAAAACTAACCGCACTAAATGTTGGGGATAGTGTCTTGGATTTAGTAGGACCTCTCGGTCTTCCTACCGAGTTTGGTGCACCTAAAAAGGCTATCGTTATAGGCGGAGGTGTCGGTTGTGCTATCGCATATCCTCAGGCAAAGTATCTGCATAGCATTGGTGTTGATGTAACTGTTATCGCAGGTTTCAGAAGTAAAGACATTGTCATTCTTGAGGATGAAATGAAAGCGGTTTCAAATGCTTATTTTGTTACAACAGACGACGGCTCTTATGGCAGAAAAGGACTTGTAACAGAGGTTTTGAGCGAACTTCTTAATAAAGGCTCTTATGATTTGGTTATTGCTATCGGTCCTGTACCTATGATGAAATTTGTATCGCTTACTACAAAGCCGTTCGGTACTAAAACGATAGTAAGTTTAAATCCGATTATGATTGACGGTACCGGAATGTGCGGGGGATGCCGTGTAAATGTCGGTGGCGAAACAAAATTCGCTTGTGTTGACGGTCCCGATTTTGACGGTCATCTCGTTGATTTTGATGAACTTATGAGAAGAAATTCTTTTTATAAGCAGGAAGAAACTCATAAATGCAGATTGGGGGATAATAAGTGATGGCTAATATGTCAATGAATAAAACCCCTATGCCTACGCTTGAACCTACCGTGCGAAATAAAAACTTTGAAGAGGTTTGTACCGGTTATACTCCCGAAATGGCGGTAAAAGAGGCAAATAGGTGCTTGAATTGTAAAAATATGCCCTGTGTAGGCGGTTGTCCTGTTAATGTTCATATCCCCGAGTTTATTGAAAAAATAAAGAATGGCGATTTTTTATCGGCTTATGATATTATAAAGCAAACAAATGCTCTTCCGGCTGTTTGCGGAAGAGTTTGTCCGCAGGAAAGCCAGTGCGAGGGTAAATGCGTTCGTGGAATAAAGGGCGAGAGTGTTGCTATCGGCAGACTTGAACGCTTTGCAGCCGATTTTTTTATGGAAAACGGGAAACCGAAAACTCCTGATATAACTAAAAACGGTAAAAAGGTAGCAGTAATCGGTGCCGGACCTTCTGGGCTTACCTGTGCCGGAGACCTCGCAAAACTCGGCTATGAGGTTACGATTTTTGAGGCTTTTCATACCGCAGGCGGCGTTTTGACATACGGAATACCTGAATTCAGACTTCCGAAAAGTATTGTAAAAAAAGAAATAGAAAACCTCGAAAAATCGGGTGTAAAAATTATGACCGATATGGTTATCGGTAAAATTCTTACAGTAGATGAGATTATAGAAATGGGATATAGTGCTGTATTCATAGGCTCAGGTGCCGGACTTCCTATGTTTATGGGGATTGAAGGCGAGGGCAGTGTAGGCGTTTATTCTGCTAATGAATTTTTAACAAGAATAAACCTTATGAAAGCCTATATTGAAGATTATGATACTCCGATTAAGCGTTCTGATTCGGTTGCCGTAGTAGGTGGCGGAAATGTTGCTATGGATGCCGCAAGGTGTGCTAAGCGACTTGGGGCTGAAAATGTTTATATAATCTATCGCAGGGGCGAGGAAGAAATGCCTGCCCGTAAAGAGGAGATAGAGCACGCAAAAGAGGAAGAAATAGAGTTTAAACTTTTGTGTAACCCCAAAAGAATTATTTCCGACGAAAGCGGAAAAGTTGTCGGGGTAGAGTGCATAAAGATGCAACTCGGCGAACCCGATGCATCAGGCAGAAGAAGACCTGTCGAAATAGAAAACAGCGAATTTATCATTGATGTCGATGCTGTTATTATGGCTCTCGGAACAACACCTAATCCGCTTATAAGGACAACAACAAACGGTATCGAGGCTAATAAACGAGGATGTCTTATCGTTGACGAAAATATGAAAACAACGAAAGACGGTGTGTATGCCGGAGGGGATGCCGTAACAGGTGCTGCAACCGTTATATTGGCTATGGGGGCAGGAAAAAATGCTGCAAAGTCAATCGACGAGTATTTAAAAAATGAATAAACTGCATAACAAAGAGGACGGCAAGAAATGCAGTCCTCTTTACTCTTAAAAAATCTGTGTTTTCTACAAAAAAATATGTAAAATTTTATGAAATTTTGTCTTAAAATTTTTTCGATTTAGTTTACATAATTTAATTATTCATACGAAATTTGCATAAAATGTTTTTATAGTTTTAAACATAGTTATCCACCGTTTTCGTGTCGAAAAATGGCAAATTTCGGCTATTGCGTATCAAAATATGTTAAATACGCGGTGGATAATGTTGATAAGTTTTTGGTGCGTTTAGTTTACATAATGCTTGTTTTATGCATATTTTTTCCAGCCGATTATAAAAGTATATAAGCGAGGGCTAAAAGTAACAATTTATCACTGTTTTCACAGACAAGAATCAATATAAGACCTAAAATAAGACCTATATCTTTATCGTTTTTTAGTTTGTCGAGAAAGGGTATGTTAAGGGAACTTAAATCGAACGGCAGAACGGAAGAATTTTCGCTTTTCGTATCTTTGCTTTCGGTTTTGACAAAATGCGGAGTCGGCGGCATATTTCCGCCCCTTGAAGAATTTTCGGCGAGTTTTTTCATCCTTTCAATGGCCTTTTGTTGTTCGATAATGAATTCTTGTTCTGTCAAATTTCTCACCTTCTAAAAAATACTTAAAATACCGCTTTCTTTAAGAAGGGGAAGTATTTCTATAAGTTTCAGCAGTTTGATTGCAACATCAACTTTTTCCTGTTTTTCTGCCGATAGATTAGGTTTAAGTGCGGATAGCAGTGCCGTTCGTTTGTCGTCCTTGCCGTTTTTAAGTCTGCCGATTATCCCCATAATCATACTAAGTTCATTTGCAGACAACCCGAAATTATCGTCCGAATTGCTCTGCGTTTCATTATTTGAAAGTATGTTTTCGGCAAGACTTCTTACCTTGTTCATACTTTCTTCATCGTTAAGTATTTCGGTCAGTTTTTGGCTTAAATCATCCATTGTTTTTACCGCCGAGTAAATTCAGGAGTTTTTTAGCCGCATCACTTGAAAGTATTTGTTTTAGTTTTTCTTTGTCATTAAGAGCATCGTTGACCTTTTTTCTGTCTTCGGGCGATAAGGAATTAAGAAGTGAAGATGTATCTCCGTTTTTTGCTTTGTTTATTGCGTCTTTGTTTATCTTTCCGTTTCCGTTTTTTAAAATGTCCTCATAAAAATTTTTGTTGTTATTCAATGTAATTCCCCCTATAATTATTATAGTGTATTTATTTAAGTTTTATGATAGCATAAAGGTGAGATTGTGAGATTGCTTGTTGTATCCGATTCGCATAAAAAGGCTTCCGTTCTTGATAGAATAATAAGAAAAGAGCAGACGGCAAAAGAAATCTTCTTTTTAGGCGATGTTGTAGAAGATATTGAAGATTTGGTTTATGAGTATTCCGATAGAAATTTTCATATTGTAGCAGGAAATTGCGATTATTTTTCTTGCTATAAATCTTTCGATTTTGATGTTATAAATAATATAAAAATTCTTTACTGCCATGGACATACTTTTTATGTTAAAAGCGGAGATAAGGGTGTACTTAAAAAATTTGCAGCGGAAAACGGATGCAAGATTGCACTTTACGGTCATACACATGTTGCTGATATAGAATATGATAACGGGCTTTATGTTGTTAATCCCGGTTCTTGCAGTTGTTCAAGGGAAGGACCCGAAAGTTATGCGGTTATAGATATTTTAGACAGTGGCATTTTACCTCAAATAATTAAACTATAAGGGAATTTTTATGAAAGATAAGAAAATACTGTTAAAACTATTTATTACATTTTTAAAGATAGGTGCTTTTACCTTTGGTGGCGGATATGCGA
>DFHZ01000075.1 GCA_002371985.1 Ruminococcaceae bacterium UBA3710
GGCGCTCTTTCTTCAAGTCCGCAGTCTTTCCCCGTCAAAACAAGTTCAAGTTCTTCGGAAACCGTTTTTGCGTCCTCGAAAAACATTTCGTAAAAATCGCCAAGCCTGAAAAACAAAATACTATCTTTGTTTTGCTCTTTAATGTTCATATACTGTCGCATCATAGGCGATAGTTCGGCCATAAATTTCACTCCTTGCGTTAAAGAATAATTCTAAATCAGTGGCAGCCGCCGCAGGAATCGCAACTTCCCGAACAAGAATGTGTTTCGGGTTCAACCGTTTTCGGGTCTGCCCCGTCAACGCATTGCATAATTACACTGTTTATGTCGTTAATAATATGGTCAAGGTCTGCCTTTGCGGTGTTAAAGTCAAGCATTGCCTTGCTTCCCATAACGGCACTGTAAATATTGCGAAGGCTTTCGTTAAGTTCCTTGATTTTTTCTTCGTCCCTTGTTTCCTTTTCGCTTTCCTGCTCAAGATTCATTCTTGTAATATTAAACTCGCCTATTTTGTCCTGAAGTTCTTTGTTGTTATCTACTTCTATCTTTGCCTTTGCATAGGCGATAAAACGCTCGTCTTTTTGTATTTCTTCTCCTAATTTTCTTGTTGCTTCTAAAATTCCCATTTTAATTCTCCTTGAAATTTTTAACTATTCTATGATAGTGCCGTAAAGCACATTTGAATACGAATCAATTTTTACATTTTTAAATGTTCCGATAAGACTTTCGTCGCCCTTGACATAAATATTTAGCGTTCCGCTTGATTTTCCTATCAGGTAACCGTCGGCAGGTGCTGCTTCTTCAATCAAAACCCGAACAACTTGTCCTACCGCTTTGTTGTTTAGTTTTTTTGCTATTCTGTCTTGAGCCTTTAAAAGTTCGTCAAACCATATTCCCTTTTCTTTTCTTGAAATCGGGTCGGGCAGAATTGCGGCGGGTGTTCCGCCTCTCGGCGAATAAATAAAGGTGAAAAGCGAGGCAAATTCAACCTCGTTCACAAGCGACAGGGTATCTTTAAACTCTTCGTATGTTTCGCCGGGGAAACCTACAATAATATCACTTGTAAAGGCAATATCCGGCATTTTTTCTCTTGCCGAATTTATAAGAGATAAATACTTTTCCCTTGTATATCGGCGGTTCATTGAATTTAAAACCCTGTTGTTTCCGCTTTGGAACGGCAGGTGAAGATGTCTTTCAACCTTTTCGCAGTCCCTCATTGCCTCTAAAAGTTCTTCGGTACAGTCTTTCGGGTGCGAGGTCATAAACCTTATTCTGAAATCGCCCTCAATATCGTTTACCCTACGAAGAAGTTTTGCAAAATTTATGCCGTCAGAACTGCCTTTGCCGTAGGAATTAACATTCTGCCCCAAAAGCATAATTTCCTTATAACCGGAATCAACCATTTGTTTGGCTTCTTTTAAAATCACTTCGGCACTTCTTGAACGCTCTCTGCCCCTTACATAAGGCACTATACAGTATGTGCAGAAATTATCGCAGCCATACATAATCGGAATATAACCCTTAAATCTGTCTTCACGGTCAACGGGAAGTCCCTCAACAATTTTTTCGTTCTTTATTTCAAGTTCAAAAACTCTTCTTCCGCTGTTTAACCGCTTGTATATAAATTCGGGCAATCTGTGGAAAACTTGTGTGCCGAAAACTATATCCACATAGGGATAACTTTCTTTAAACCTGTCTGCAACCGATTGTTGTTGTGCCATACACCCGCAAACCGCAACGAGCAGATTTTTGTTTTCCTTTTTAAGTTTTTTTGTTGCACCGACATTGCCGAAAACCCTGTCCTCTGCGTGTTCTCTTACGGCACAGGTGTTAAATATTATAAAATCCGCTTCTTCTTGATTTTCGGTTATCTCATAACCCATAAGCGAGAGCATTCCTTTAAGGCGTTGCGAGTCGCTTACATTCTGCTGACAACCGTATGTAACTACCTGAGCCTTAGGAATTCTTCCGTCTGCACAAACTATTCTTTTTACTCGCTCGGCATACGCTTGTTGCTCGGCAGGATATGATATATCTGAAGTTAATAATGACAAGTCATACTTCCCCTTATATAAAACTAAAATATATTATACTATATAATACATATTTTAGCAAGAAAAAAGGCAGGATTTTTTATGCTCTTTCAAAAAATTTCTTGACATTAAGTTTTTGATATACTATAATTATCTCGCTGTCTGATACAATTCGATAGTTTTGCTGCTATGGCTCAGATGGTAGAGCACATCCTTGGTAAGGATGAGGTCACCGGTTCAATTCCGGTTAGCAGCTCCAAAAATCCCTCAAGCGTAAGCGAGAGGGATTTTTCTTATTACTTATTACCTTTTACCTCTTACTTACCGATTAAGCGTCAAGGGATTTTTGGAAAGTAATATGTAAAAAGTAATAGGTAATAAGTATTGCGACTTCGCCACTTTTATGATAATATAACATAGGAAATGTGGTGTTTATATGGCGGATAGTATTTTGATTACGAAATCTAAAAATTTTGCGTTAAAAATAATCAAAGTTTGTAAAGAGGTTAAAGCAACTAAGAAGGAAAGTGTTTTATCAAATCAGTTGCTTCGTTCGGGAACGAGTATAGGCGCAAACATAAGAGAGGCTTTTTCGGGACATAGCAGAGCTGATTTTATTGCAAAACTTCAAATATCGCTTAAAGAATGTTCAGAAAGCGAATATTGGCTTGAGCTCTTAATTGAAAGCGGATATTATCAAGACAACGCCATACTAAACGATTGTATTGAACTGAAAAAACTTCTCGTTTCCTCAATAAACACTGCCAAAAATAATAAATAGCGATTATATAAAGTCAAGCGGTTCGATGGCAAGTTCCGAACCCTATGTAGTGTTATAATCGCGAGTAGTGATCCCAAAAAACCCCCGAACTTTAAGTTCGAGGGTTTTTATTTTTTATTCACTAAACGGGTTTTTTAATATGTTTCCGCCGAATTTTGATATGTAATAATCTATGCTTTTCGGTGCGTTTTTAGCAAGAATTTCTTCAATCGTCTGTCCGCTTTCTTCAAGCACATCCTTTGCTATTCCAAACATAAAATAAACAAAAGCAAATCGCTCTTCACTCAAATAAAACTCTATTATATTCGGGTCGCTGCGACCCTCAACTACAGACACAACAAATGTTCCTATTTTATAAGATGCTATCGGTTTTATCGGGTCGATTTTTTCAATTTCCATAGTATTCTCCCTTTTGTCCGTAAAATTTTGGAATATACTTTCGGTTTGCACTCGAAAGATCTTGAATATAGCAGTTTTCAAAACCGCTTTCCATAATATACCCCACTACCTTTTCATACTCTCGCACGGTGATTTTTCGATTGATTTCTTTGTATTTTCCGAGGTTTCCGAAAGGCACATATTGCCCCATAATGCTGAAATAAACATTCGGGAATTTTTCTTTAATTCTATCAAAAATCGCTATTGCTTCGTTTGTTGCAAGAGGCATTAAAAGGTGCCTTACGATTACCCCTTTTTGCATAATTCCTCTGTTGTCAAAAACGCATTCGGGCTTTTCTTGATATGCAAACTCTATTGCCTTCTCGGCAATTTGAGGATAGTCCTTTGCAAAAGAGTATTTCTCCGCCCTTTCGGGAGATAAATATTTAAAATCCAACAAATAAATATCAATATAATCTTTTAAAATTTCCAGCTGCTCTTTGCTTACATAACCGCTCGAATTATAAACTATCGGTATATGCGGACGATAAATTTGAAGTGCTTTTTTTATAGCATATACATAGTGGTCGGGCGTTACAAGATTTATGTTGTTTGCGTTCCTTTCTTCAAGACTTTTGAAAATTTCCGCCAATTCCCCGCACGATACTTCAAATCCCTTGCAATTATGGCTTACATCATAATTCTGACAGAAAACGCAGGAAAGCGAACACCCCGAAAAGAACACCGTTCCCGAGCCTTTTTCTCCGCTTATCGACGGCTCTTCCCAAAAATGCAGGTCGGCTCTTGCAATCTTTATGTTTTCGGGTGCTTTGCAAAACCCACCCGAATTATTATGCTTGGTTCTTTCGGCATTACATTTTCTCGGACAAAGATTGCATTTCATTTGTGTTTTCTCCTGCCGTAGCGGTAATTTTAGGCGGTCTTTTCATAAAAACGGAAAGCCTTTTCTTAACAACTATACCGTCAAAAGTCTTTTTAAAGGATATTCTTGCCCTGTATTTTTTCTTGCAATTTTCGCAATACATAACTGCAAAAAAACAATGATTTTTATATTTCCACTTTGATTTTTGAGCAAGTTTGTTTTTGCATATTTCGCAGAAAAACTCAAGTTCTTTTTTATCAACATTTTCGTCGTTTATATCCGTAATAAACTGTGGCTTATAGGAAATTTTATCAAAAAAGCCGTCTTTTGAAGTGTCCTTTATAAGCTCCGAAAATCGCTCTTTGTTGTAATACTTTTTAAGTATCAACGCACAAACTATACTGTCGTCCTTTGCGGTATGCATATCGTATCCGTCGATAACAATTCCCGCCTTTTCGGCGGCATCTGACAGCGAGATTTGAGATTTTATCTCAATTCCCGAAATACGCATCTCATTTTGAATAAACGACTGTAAATCAATATATTTTTCTATTTTGAATTTGGTGCCGTTTAATAGGCTTTTTTGGTTTTCGACAACGGTGTAAAGGTCGGAATTGCTCCATGTCATAGTAATGGCTCCATCGCCTACCCACTCGTTATAAAGATTAACTCCTTCTTGGAGTGGTATACCGTTTCTCATATCTTCCGAAGTTATTCCCGTAAGCGAAGAAAAGCGACCCGATACCCTTTTTGAAATCGAAGATTTTATGGTTTTTTCAAATGTGTCGATAATATTAAATTGCTCGTCAAGTTTTACGGCACCTATCTGCAAAATCTGGTTTATAAATCGCTTTTCAGGGACAAAATATGTGCTGTCCCACTCAAGGTCTAAAACTATATATGTCATTTATTTACTCTTTGACTCAAATTTCATTCTCTGCTCTTTGTTTAAAATACGCTTGCGAATGCGTATATTTTTAGGTGTTATCTCAACAAGTTCGTCATCCTTGATAAATTCAAGCGACTGTTCAAGCGATAAAACCGAATGAGGTACAAGACGGAGTGCATCGTCCGAGCCGGAGGCACGGGTATTAGTCATCTGCTTTTTCTTGCATACATTGCAAACTATATCCTCATTTTTCGGGTTTTCGCCTACTACCATTCCCTCGTATACCGGAGTTCCGGGACCTATGAACAAACGACCTCTCGCCTGTGTATTAAATAGACCGTAACCTGTTGCTTCGCCCGTTTCGTGAGCGATTATGGAGCCTGTATTTCTTTGGTCTATATCGCCCTTATACGGCTCGTATCCGTTAAATATGTGGTTCATTATTCCGTTGCCGTTTGTATCGGTCATAAACTGCGAACGGTAACCTAATAGTCCACGGGCAGGAATAACAAATTCAAGGTGCGATGTTCCGCCCTCTCTTGTTCCCATATTTTTGATTTCGGCATGTCTTGCACCCAATCTTTCCATAACAGAGCCCACATATTCTTCTGGCACTTCAATCATTAAAAGTTCCATAGGCTCAAGAAGTTTGCCGTCTTCGTCTCTTTTATAAATTACCGTAGGGGGTGATACCTGAAATTCATAGCCCTGTCTTCGCATTGTTTCAATGAGGATAGAAAGGTGAAGTTCTCCTCTGCCCGAAACTTTGAATGTATCGGCACTGTCGGTTTCCTCAACACGCAGACTTACATTTGTCATAACCTCTTTGAAAAGGCGGTCTCTTAAATTTCTTGATGTAACAAACTTGCCGTCTTTCCCTGCAAAAGGAGAGTTATTTACCATAAAGTTCATAGAAAGTGTCGGCTCGTCAATTTTAACAAACGGCAGCGGCTCCACGCAATCGGTATCACAAGCCGTTTCTCCGATTTCAAGGTTTTGTATTCCCGAGACCTGGATAATATCCCCGATTTTTGCCGACTCTACTGCTACTCGTTTTAGTCCCTCGTACATATAAATATCGGCGATTTTAACATTTGTAGATGTTCCGTCTTTATGGCAAAGTGCCACGGTTTGACCTTTTTTAACGGAACCTCTTATCACTCTGCCGACACCTATTCTGCCGACATATTCGTCATACTCAATGTTAGAAAAAAGTATTTGTAGCGGTGCATCTTCATCTCCTACCGGAGGCTCGATTTCTTTTATAATCTCCTCAAAAAGAGGTCGCATATCCTCGCCCTTAACATCGGGAGAATAAGAAGCATAACCGTCCCTTGCGGAAGCAAATATAACCGGAAATTCTATCTGGTCCTCGTCTGCTCCGAGTTCAATAAACAGGTCGAGCACCTCGTCTACCACTTCAAGAGGTCTTGCCATAGGGCGGTCGATTTTATTGATTACGACAACGGCTTTTTTGCCGAGTGCCAACGCTTTTTTAAGCACAAACCTTGTTTGGGGCATACAGCCTTCAAATGCGTCGACCAGCAAAAGTACACCGTCTACCATCTGAAGAATACGCTCAACCTCTCCGCCGAAATCGGCATGTCCCGGAGTATCAATTATGTTAATCTTTATATCGCCGTATTTTACGCTTGTATTTTTAGAAAGAATTGTAATTCCACGCTCTCTTTCAAGGTCGTTGGAGTCCATAACCCTGTCGTTTACGGCTTCGTTTTCACGGAATGTTCCGCTTTGCTTTAAAAGTTGGTCAACTAAAGTAGTTTTGCCGTGGTCAACATGGGCGATAATCGCAATGTTTCTTAAATTTTCAATTCTTGTTTCTGCCATTTTTTAATCTTCCCTTAAATTAAGTTTCTTTAACTAATCAATTATAAGGCTTTATACGAAAAATGTCAATTTTTAAAGCAATAAAAAAGATGATGCAAAAATTGCATCATCTTTTTTTGCCTAAAATTTTCAATTATACTTTTTCTGCAAGTTCAAAAATCTTAGCAGGAAGTTCTGATTCGTCGCAGGAAAGAGTGAAAACAAATTCAACATCCTCGATTTTCTTAAGACGCTCGAAGAAATTAACGAGTTCGTCATAATTGCGAGAGCCGATTCTGAGTGTTGCGTCGCCAAAGATATGAGTAACATCGTTATTTCCGGCCTTAATTCCGGCGAGCATACCGAAATATTCATTGTATCCGGAAATAGCATAGTCGCAAGAATCTATTAAACGGGCTTTATAAGTAACGGTAAATGTAAGCACATCACCTTTTTCGATGCAAACTACATCACCGAGACTGGTTTCTGCCGCATTGTTTACCATATCCACTAATTTTTTAGTTTTGCCTGAACCTTTTTTGCCGATAATGATTTTAATCATAATATCTGCTCCTTTATATTTATTACCGTTTTTCGACGGTTTGTTTAAGAATTATTTTGAAAGTCTTGCTTCAAGTTCTGCTTTTGCACCCTCATATCCGGGTTTTCCGAGAAGAGCAAACATATTCTTTTTATAACTTTCAACACCCGGTTGGTCAAACGGGTTTACGCCGAGCATATAGCCCGAAATCGCACAAGCCTTTTCAAAGAAATAGATAAGACGACCTAAATTTTCTTCGTCGGCTTTGTCAATTTCTATAACAAAGTTAGGAACTCCACCGTCTGTATGGGCAAGAACTGTACCCTCAAATGCTTTCCGGTTTACAAAAGACATCGGTTTTCCGGCAAGGAAATTAAGTCCGTCGCCGTTAGAACTTTCGGTTTCGATTACAACATCACTGCCGTTATCCTTGATATTTACTACCGTTTCAAACATAATGCGGCTGCCGTCCTGAATGAACTGACCCATAGAATGAAGGTCGGTCGAGAAAATAACACTTGCCGGGAAAATACCCTTATTATCTTTGCCTTCGCTCTCGCCGAACAACTGCTTGAACCATTCGCTCATCATAGCAAATCTCGGCTCATAAGAAACAAGTAGTTCTACCGATTTTCCTTTTCTGTAAAAGGCATTTCTTAGTGCTGCGTATGTATAGCAAGGGTTGTTTTCAAGTTCCGCTACAGAATAATCTTTTCTCGCTTCTGCCGCACCTTTCATTAACTTGTCTATATCTGCTCCTGCGGCGGCGATTGGTAAAAGACCAACAGCAGTAAGAACAGAGAAACGACCGCCGACATCGTCCGGTATTACAAAACATTCATAACCCTTTTCGTCAGCCAACTGTTTAAGAGTTCCTCTTGCTTTATCGGTTGTGCAGTAAATTCTGCTTGCCGCTTCTTTTTCGCCGTAACGCTCTTCAAGCATTTTTCTGAATACTCTGAAAGCGACTGCCGGTTCGGTTGTAGTTCCCGATTTAGAAATAATATTTACCGAAACTCTTTTTCCCTCGCAGATTTTAATCAAATCCGAAAGATATGAACCGCTGATACTGTTTCCGGCAAAGTAAATTTCCGGAGCATCGCCACGAAGAGTATTATAGTATTGTCCCTTTAAAAACTCGATAGCGGCACGGGCTCCCAAATATGAACCGCCTATTCCTATAACAACTAAAACATCTGTATCCTTGCGGATTTTATCTGCCGCCGCTTTAATTCTGTCAAACTCTTCTTTATCATAATTAACGGGAAGGTCAACCCAACCGAGGAAATCATTTCCAAGACCTGTTTTATTCTCAACAAGTTCATGAGCCGCTAAAACCTGCGGTTTAAGTCCTGCAAGGTCATTTTCCCTTAAAAAATCTTTTGCATAATCACTATTAAAAACTAAACCCATTTTTTGCCTCCGAAAGCATTTCCGCTTTTCTTTTTTTCTTCAAATACATTTTACTATATTTGCCTCTCCTTTTCAAGAGCAAAAACTTTTATTTTGGATTTTTTATGGTTTAAAAATACCTTTTATTATCCAAATCAGGGTCGTTTTGTATTTAATTCTGTCGATTTGCTTTGTTGCCTTTATATCTATTTTGCCTACCAACTCTTCACCTATGTAAACATCTACTGTTCCTATTGTATCGCCTTTATGTATAGGTGCTTCAATTTCGTCTTCCATGGATAACCTCTGTTCAACGCTTTGAGCATCCTCTTTTTTAAGCAGTAGTTTTACATTGTTTTCTGCTTTTCCGTAAATAACTTTTTCGGTTCCGTTTTTTACCTTACTTTTCAAATCTTCCGTCTTTGCAGACGATTTTATTTCGCTCATACAATAATTTGCAAACCCGAAATCGAGAAGTCTTTTTGCACCCGAAAACCGTTCGTTTGAATTTGTCGCTCCCATTATTACCGCCACTAATTCGGTATCGCCTCTCTTCGCCGATGCACTAAGACAGCATCCGGCCTTTGAGGTTGTTCCCGTTTTAAGTCCTGTTGTTCCCTCATAAAATCTTACAAGTTTATTAGTGTTGACAAGTTCGCTTTCGCCGTCCCGCAAGGTATCCATCCAAACAGTAGAATATTTTTTAATAAGAGGGTGTTTAAGCAGTTCGCAAGACATTATCGCAACATCATAACAACTTGTCATATGACCGTCTTCGTCAAGACCCGTGCAGTTTTTAAATGTTGTATTATCCATACCGAGTTCTTCTGCTTTTTTATTCATAAGATTAACAAACGCTTCTTCGCTTCCGGCAATCTGCTCGGCGAGGGCAACCGTCGCATCGTTTGCCGAGCCTATTACTGTCGCTTTTAAAAGGTCGTCAACCGTCATATTTTCGCCCTCTTTAAGCCAAATTTGAGAGCCTCCCATTTTTGAGGCAGTTTCGCTCGCCGTTACGACCTCTTCAGTTGTAAGTCTTTTTTGGTCTATAGCCTCCATAATGAGAACGAGCGACATTATTTTAGTTATAGACGCCGGAGCACATATTTCAGAAGCATTTTTTTCGTATAAAACCGTATTTGTTGTCGGCTCCATAAGAATTGCACTTTTTGCCGATATTTGCAAATCTGTCCCTACCGACAAGTCGGTGTTTGCATAAAGTATCGGCTCGTCTAAATTATCAACATCACCTTCGGAAAGTACCGTTTTTGCTACTGTTGTTATACTTGAACATAGGCAGAAACAAAGCAAAATGCTTAATAATTTTATCTTTTTCATTATACCCCTTCTTTCATATAATCATTATAAATTATGCGAAAGAAGATATAAAAATGTCAGATTATATACGATACCGCAAAAGATGTGAGCATAAGAAGAGAAGTTTTCTCGAAAGGATACTTTATATTCATTTTTTTAAGGAGCATTTTTATTCCGAAACCACATATACTGCTTCTGATAAGTGCCGAGAAAAAGAATATAAAATACGCAAATCCGTCCATTCTAGTATAAAGTTCTCCGATGTTAACAACACTTATGCTTATCGGATAGGCATAATCTATTTTTGAAGCAAAATGCAAAGTGAATGTTAAAGCGGCACTTAAATAGCAAACTAAGATCAAGACGGTGCCTATTAAAAAGCCGAAAATGTCCTTTTTTACAGATACATTATAAAAAGCAAATCTCGAAAAAATTGCAAATGCAATGGGAAACAAAAGTGCCTTATAAAGATAAACAAAACTCCTTTTGAACACTTTTCCGACAAAAAGTTTTTTAAGGCTTACAGGCTCAAAATTTTTACATGAAACTATCAACATTACCGTCATTACAATAACAATAAAAACAAAGGACAACAATCCCGCCTTTGCTGCCACCTTATCAGATTTTGAAACCATATAGATGCAAATCGCAGAGAACAAAATTAAAATATATATTTTCGGGTTTTTAATTAAAACTTCCTTGCTTATAAAGTTTATAAAGTTTTTGGATGTAACCGCATTCGTAAAAACAAGAAAAGCAATAATAAGAAAGCAACTTACCTTTGTAACTCCGTTTCCCCCGCTGCTTTTGTAAATCTTGTCGGCTAAAAAATAACATAGAAAATAAAGGAAGACAGATAGGATAATTGCAAAAATAAGTGCCGATAAGTCTCCGTTTTTTGCACCTTTAAAAGGCAGAAAAAGGGCTATCCCGTCAAAAAAGAAAATGGCTGCTAAACATAATTTATGAAAAGAGTATTCTTTTCCCATCTATATACCGTCTCTCTCTTTAAGTTTTATTTTGTCGCTTGAAAAGTTTAACTCTTCTTTATGCTTCCCAAGCATTTTTTCTACCCTTTTTTTAAATATTTTTGAAAACTTTTTGCTTTTTTGCTTTATTGACAAATTAACGGTGTATTCACCCCCGTTGTTTAGCGAACAATGACTGTGGCTTATATCCGCAAATTCCTCGCCCAAAAATATTTTTCCGCCGTTGTTATTGTTTTTTATAAAAGAATATAATAGTGCCTCTTCGTTGGTAAAATGTGCTTTTTCCTTGTTTTCTTTAAAAACACTCTCTCCATCTATTATAATTCTCTCGTTTTTCACTTTCAAATAGGGGAAAGAATAACTTTTTCCTGCATTGTATTCCATATATATCTCGTAAAATTTGTTTTGATAATCTATTCCCGTTTCGCTTTTTGTTTCTTTAAGATTTGCGGCAATGTCAAACCCTCTTGCAACCGAAACGGACTCCGACTCGTTTAAAAGGTCTTCGGCATTTTCACACATAAACATATCAATGGCAAAATTAAGTTCTTTAATTTCTTTTCCGTATTTCAAAACTTCTTCAAGTTTTTTTCCGCTTAAATTTTTTCCGATTAGAAGAGCCGTACAATGGTCAAAAACCAGATTTTTGGATATTTTACTGTTAAGAGAAAAAACCGCTTCCATAGGCGAATTGCCCTTGCCCGATATTACTTCCGACTTGGGTTCACTCCTGAGTTCGCTTCCCCCTGCCGTTACAACCTCGACCGAAACCTTGAAATCTTCATTGCCGTCAAAACCTATGGCAGTTACAATATATCCGTTGTCCGCCTCTCTGTACCCGCTGCATCCGCAAAGCATAAGCAAACTGACAACACAAAGAAGACTTATAAGTTTAATTTTCATATTTTCTCCTGTTTCTGATAATGTTATGATTAAAGTCGGGTCTTTTTATCATACTTCTCCACGAAGTCCTGAAAAAAGTATCCTTCATCCGCTGAAAAGACGGATTTTTAAGAGAAGATGTGTAATCTATGCCCACAGATTTAATATCAAGTACCGATACGGCAAAAAGCGATACCACTATCATATAACCGTAAAGTCCCATTAAAGAACTTGCAATGGCTAATAGGATACGCATATAAAAAACCGCTCCTTTAAGACGGGGAGTCATAAGCCCCGTAACTTCGGAAAGCGATACTGCTATCAACATCGGAGCACTCATAATTCTCGCTTCAACAGCCGTTTGACCTACAACAAGTCCGCCTACAATACTAAGTGCCGCACCTAAACTTTGCGGATTTCTAAGCCCTGTTTCTTTTAGTATCTCAAAAATCAAGACAAGCGATAAACACTCGATTATAGACGGAAAAGGGACTCCGCTTCTCAGTTCCGAAACGGTAAGCATAAAAGCCGTGGGCAAAAGTTGTATATGAAATGTTGTAAGGGCTATAAATATCGCCGGAATACTGATGCTTAAAAAGAAACAAATATATCTTAAAGCCCTGCCGACACTTGCAACCATATAGTTTAAATAATAATCTTCGTCGGATTGAAAATTTTCGCTGAATAGATACGGAACCGTTATAACTACCGGTGTTCCGTCAACAACAATCGCTATTCGCCCTTCAAGTAGCCTTGCGGCGATAATATCGGGTCGCTCGGTGCTTCCGATTGTCTTAAAAAGTGAATGTTTGCTGTCCCTTACAAATTCGGAAATGTAATTTGAGTCTAATATTCCGTCAATGTCTATAGTTTCAATTCTTTTCTTTATTTCCCTTAAACATTTTCTGTTTACAAGCGACTCAAGATATACATAATAAATAGCCGTCTTTGTTCTTCTGCCGAGTTTGGCTGACTCAATACAAAGGTCGGGCGTTTGAAGTTTTCGCCGTATCATTGCAAGGTTTAAAATCGCCGCCTCATCAAAGCCCTCTCTCGGACCCTGCAAAACCCTCTCGTCGGTAGGCTCTTCAATGCCTCTTGTCCGCCAACCCTTGGTGTTGACCGTAAGTGCCTCGCAGCTATTCTCAAAAATAACCGCTGTATCGCCGTTTAAAATAGACGCTAAAATATCAGAAACTTTTTTTGTTTTTGCTAATTCGGCAGAATATAAAACTCGGTTTGATAGATATACAATGTCTGCATTTTCGGGAACATTTACCGCCGTAACGCATGAGCGGATAAGCGATTCGTCAACCAACGAACCATTCACCATACCGTCAAAAAACAAAAAGGCGAGTTTTTTGTTGCTGTCGCCTAAATTTGCAATTCTTACCCGAAGCATATCGTCTTTTTTAAAAATCTCTTTAAATAAATCTAAATTTTTTTGAAAATTATCGCTTAATAAAAGTCCGCTGTAATCATTCATATATTTCACCGCTTTTATTTTTCCCGCTTTTTCGGTATTTATTACAGTAAAAAAACCGACGGCTAAGCCGTCGGTCCTTTCTACTTTGTTAAGATTTTTTCAATGCCTATTTCGGTGTGTTGCTTTGGCGAGGAAAACGCGATTTGCGTTTCTGTATGCCCGAAAGCATTAAGTTCACCTATAAATGTGTCAAGCGATTCGGTCGAGTCAAATGCCACCTTTAAAAGTTGCGAGTATCGCCCTGTAACGCAACTGCATTCAAGCACATTAGGGTGTTCCCTGACAAACGGATAAAAAGTCGGCTTTTGTTCGGGGTTAAGTTCAAGATTTATAAATGCCGTTATCGGCATATTAACCTTTTTAAGGTCGATTTTCGCCGAATATCCCGTTATTATACCCGCTTTTTCGAGCCTTTCTATTCTCGCCGCCGTTGCCGGAGAGGATAAAAAAACCTTTGCCGCTAAATTTTTAAGAGGTATTCTTGCGTTTTCCTGCAATGCAGTTATTATTTTTAAGTCAATATTGTCCATAACCATAACAATTCGCCTCACTTTGTTAATATTATAAACTTCGTGCAGTTTTTTGTCAAGAATGCTCGACATTTTTAAGTTGAAGACTTAAATAATCTATGATACAATACCAAAAAAGGAGAGATACTTTTGGAAATAGGAAATAAATGTTGTTTTACGGGATATAGACCGAATAAATTCCCCTTTGCCCTCGAATCAAATACAAAAGATTCCGTAGAATTTGATAATAAACTTTTCAGTTCCGTTTTGGACCTTGCCGAAAGCGGAGTTAATGTGTTTTTCAGCGGTATGGCTATGGGTTTTGATATTATTGCCGCCGAAACGGTTTTGTGTGTCCGAAAAGCAAGACCCGACCTTAATATAAAACTTATCTGTGCCGTGCCGTTTATAAATCAGTCGGCTTCGTTTTCGCCGTCCTGGAAAGCGAGATATGACGAAATTTTAAGTTCTGCCGATAAAGTAATCCTTGTGTCAGATGTTTATTATAAAGGTTGCTATTTCGCAAGAAATAAGTATATGGTTGATAGTAGCGATGTTGTACTGACATATTTTGACGGAAAACCCGGCGGAACAAAGAATACTATCGACTATGCTAAAAAATCGGGCAGAAAAATTTTCAACTTGGCAGAAAACTGATTTTTTCCACCACTATAAAAATATGTATTTAGACGGGCGGATACCATCCGCCCGTCTTATATCTGATGTCTGCCGTCTGCCGTCTGTCGTCTGATCGCCACACCGAAATTATTCATTATTAGTTATGTAAGGGCACGATGTCTAAATCGTGCCTATAAAACATAAAGACCGACTTTATCAGTCGGTCCTTATTATTTTCAATATAAATGCCTTGAATTTTGAAATTGCCGGTTTTATTTTGCCAACCCAATTTTTTCTTAAAAAATAACTGTTAAGGATATAAAAAGAATAAAGTTTGTACCATAAACTCTTCTTTACATCGCAATATTTTCCTTTTCTGAAAAATGATGTCATAATACCGACAACTTCGTCTTTTTTCCTGTACTCGTTAAAATAATTGTTGTCGCCGCGGATTAAAAGGTCGTCGCCTTTTATTCTTATAATTCGGTGCAAAACAAGGGCATTTCCGCTTTTGCTCGGGTAAAGAACTACATCGCCCCGCTTAAGCCCTCTTTTCACAGTACGGATATTAACTATATCTCGGTGTTCAACAAAAAGAGGTCGCATACTCCAACCTCTCGTTTTAAATGACAGTTCTTCGGTAAATAGCAGGGCATCGGCTGCCCTTTCAAATTCGCTCGGCATTACTTTTCAACTATTCCTGCTTCAATAAGTTTGCCTACAAAGTCCTTAACGCATTCGGCTACGGAATCTGTCGTTTCATTTGGATATTCTTTAGCCATAGCAGAAATAAGTTCCTCTTCGGAAATATCGTCTTTTAATTTTTCAAAAATTGAAGCACCTGTATCGTTCATTTTTAAAAAGCCGTTGAACTCTTCAAGTCCTTCGCCTACGGCAACGGCAACCTTTTGGTCAGCGATTTCGTTGATAACAAATTCAAATTTTAATTTCATAGTTTTCCTCAAAGCATTTTTTCTTTTATTATAAAGTATATCGGACGATTTTTCAACAAAAATATTTCGACATTTGTCGCCCGACCTATATCTGATGTCTGCCGTCTGATTGCCACACCGAAATTATTCATCATTCATTATTTAAAGATCAATGATTTTTAAAAATCGCATCGTATGCGATTTTTGCCGATTCCGGCTCCATATTGCAATGAATTATCCAAAGTTCGCAAAAGTTTATCAGCCTATCAACAAGTTTAAAGGTTTGTGCCAATGCGGTCGGGTCTTTCGGTATATAAACCTGCTTCAATATGCGTTCAACCGCATCTTTTTTGTCAATTTTCGTAACAAAGTTAGTTTCGCTTCGCTCTATAAAACAAATGTGCCTTAATTTTGTTCGCATATTACAACCGAGTTTTTCTTTCCCGTTCCATGGCGTACCGTAGGCATAAGGCACACCAAATTCGGTACCTTGCGGAATTTCAAGACCGTTTTTATTGCAAAATTCCTTGTCAAAAAACCTTACGATAGGTTTGTCGCCGTTGACTATCGTCAATTTTGGTTTTTCATTCTTGCTATCAATTCTTAAATCCGATTTCTTGTTTCGCAAAGCCTTTAACGCTTCCGGCATATTTTCTTCGCCGTTTATGTAGGCATACCAGTTGGCAAGGTGTGTTGATTTTCCTGTGCCCGAAAGAGCCGAAAAAACCATACCTGTGCCGTCTATATCAAGACATACCGAATGCAGTAGAAATGAATTGTATCCCACAATTAAATCCGACATCTTCCTTAAAACCGCACTCGCATGCAATATGCCGTTCGGTTTTTCATACTTTTTATCGCAGTAATTCATTTCGTATATGACATCGTCGTCGGTTACGGGCAAGAAAAGATCAGCCTTTTTAAGATCATCGCATCGGAATTTTTCTGCTATAATTTTAAATTTTTTATAGTTGTTTTCGGCGACTTCCATAACGAAATCTGCAATAGAATACTTCATATCAGTTCCTCTCTTGCGAATTTTTCGCTTTGAAATTATAAACTTTCATTACAAGTAAATCAAGATTTTGTTCTTTTATAAGTTTGTCTAATTCTTCGCATATTTCATTTTTGTGATTAGGGCAACAAGTAAGATATATACAAGCCGGTCGCATATCACATTGGTCGCATTTTTTAAGCGGAGGAGCAAGTCGTTTAAACTCTCTTATTTTTTTCATATCGAGTTTATCGCTGTAAATACTGCCTATAAACTGATCTTCGGTATTATGCTCGCATTTTCCGAGTTGTCCCTCAGGCAAAATCATAACCGTTGTGTCCGTATCAGCCATGCAACGGGTTTTAAAATGAGTTATTTCAAAATATTGCGGCTTTCTGGGGTCTTTCTTTTCTAATTTTGCTTTTAACTCATAAAATTTTTGTTTGAGATATTCCTCGTCTCTGTTTTTCATTATTTTTTTACCGCTATCATAAAGCAAATGCGGATACATAAAGTAATTGTCATATCCTTTAAGGCGGTCGGTCAGATAATCTGAAAGTTTATACAGGTCGTCTATATTATGCATATCCATATTCATACGAATATGAACTTGTATTCCGTTACCTAATAGTCCCTCTATGTTTTTAAGGACCTTTTCAAACGGGTTATCGCAATCTTTATCTATATATGCCTTTGTCCTGTTGTAAATCTCTTGCGTACCGTCAATAGTTATCTGAACTTTTTGAAGTCGCCAAAGTTTTTTTGCTCTCTTAATCATTTCGGGGTTAAACAAATAGGCATTAGATACCATATGCGACTTGAATTTGACGCCTTTATTCTCAAGTTCTTGGCAGATGTAATCTATTACTTTGACATTGTAAAGCGGCTCGCCGCCAAACCAATGAAGTTTAATCTCGCCGTCGCTTTTTTTTCGCATAATGTAATCGAGAACATCTTTTGCCGTTTCCATTGTCATATTTATACGGCTTCTTCCGAGTTCGTAACAATAAAAACATCTTGCGTTGCAATCGGTTGTCGGCAATATTATAAAGGAATTAAGTTTCGGAGCCGTGTATATTGAGTTAAGATTTTCAATCAACCAATTAAGTTTGTTTGAAATTTCAACTTCATCGGTATTTTGCGGAATTAAAAACCATTTTTTAATGAGTAGTTTTACGGTATCGTCCGAAATATCTTGTGTTCCAGAAAAGAGTTTTTCTTCGCCTTTCTCTAATAAGATTATTTCCCCGCTTAGAATGTTGAAAACTACGGTTCCGTCTTCGTTTGGAATTTTCCTTAAATATTTGATGGGCCTATAAACGGTATTATCCTTGATAGGTTGTTCGGGCCATATCTTCAAAAAATAGTCAGTAGGTTTATCAATAATTCGCATATTTTTCTCCTATATCTTATTTTATATAATAAATCGGACTTTCCGATTGTTGCGGCATTTAGGTTATCGGGACGATGTGGGCATCGTCCCCTACAACGGGTCAATATTATTTAATTGTCTGATATCTGCCGTCTGTTATCTGATATCTGTTTTCGTATCTTTATGATTATATCATAATATTATCGTCCTTGCAATAAAAAAAGGACCTGCGTATTTTACGCAAGTCCCTTCTTTTAAAGACAATTAGCAATCATCTTCAGCAGCGTTCAACGATACAAAACCTGTAACATAGCATTCGCAAGTTGGTTGTTCTGGAGAAGCTGTAACAACATCGTTGTTAAACTTAACGATTTCTAAGTAAGCCTTCATTTATATTCACCTCAGAAAAAGATAGAGTAAACTGATTAAACGGTCTTTCCGCTTACTACTGAGAAATAATTACGAGCCGTAGCCGTAAATTTACCGATTGCTGTAACAATACCGCCAACAGATGCATTATCCTTATATGCAGAAATGTAACTATCCATTGAGTATGTAACTGTGCAAACTCTTGTACCATCGTATGTAACAACAGCAGTTACGGTTTTATCAGAGTCATACATAGCAGCCTTCTTGAAAGAATAACGGAGATTCTTACCAACTGCATAACTATTCCACTCTGAACCTTCAATAGTATCAGAAATCGTTCCCGCATTACTATCATTAGCATAAAGTGTATCATAAGAAATTTCCATTGTAAGTTTTGAATAATCAAGCGGATTAGCACCCGTAGCAGTTGCTTTCAAAATAGCATAACTAATTGCAGGGGCACCAGAAATATCTGCAGCAGTTGTTATGTTGTTGGTTGAAGATGTAACAGCAGATTCAGGATTCCAATCAAAGTTTGAAACATTGTTAAGACCTGTTAATTCAGCGGTTGCATAGGTCTGGTCCCAACCTTCGTTCATAGCGGTGGCTGACTTGAGGTCGGTATCACCTGCAACCTGACTTGCAAAGTAAGACTGAGCAGCAGTACCCAAATTTAATGTATCTGTAACGAGTCTATTTGTTGCTTCCTGCAATGCGGTTGTAGGTGTAGCAGTATATAATCCCTTTAATAACTCTGAAGGATAAGCAGTAAATGTGTTAGAATGAGCGATTTCGTCGCCATTCTCATTATAGCATGCAACATAAGCATATATCGGCAAATCGAGTTCATAAGTTGCTACATCATAATATGTTGCAGCATTGTTTTTGCCGGAAACTGACCAAAAATCAGCATAAACCGGTTCTGCACTATACAACATATTGTTAGCATACTTTGTAGCGGTAATAACCATCTTAACAGATGCATAATTAGCATTCTGTGTGGTTGTAGCCTTAGCAACACGGAAGTTTATGTTGATAGTTTCAGTAATAGAAATCTGTGGAGCCAAAGTTGTCAAAATGTTTTCATCAAGAACAGATTCAACCGGGCCGGTTGCTTCTTCATATCCGCAGACAGTGCAGGGGTTACCGTTATGTGCGCCGGAATCAACTGCGTTACAAACGGAACAGGTTCTTGAGTGACCGTCAGCATCGGTAGTCCATTCGCCCCAAGTGTGATTACCTGTAGCCGGAATTACAACTGTGTCACGGCTGATTTGAGTATGACATACTGAACAGTAAACTACGCTATCGTAATGACCGTCAACACCGCAAGTTGCTTCAACTCTATTCTCCTCAACAGCTGCAGCCGGTTTATGTCCTGTAGCCGGAACATTTACTGTTTCACGGCTGATTTCCTCTTCACAAACAGAGCAGTAAACTACGCTGTCATAAGAACCGGCAGTAGTACATGTAGCAGCAACTTCATTTTCCTTAACAGCTGCAGCCGGTGTATGAGCGGCAAGAGCTCTTTTTGTTTGTTCTGCTGTTAATTCAGTTTCACCGTTCTCGTCAGCAAAGAACTTATCACATCTTGAGCAGTAATAATATTCAATATTACCTTGAACTAAGCATGTTGAAGAAACTGAATCATGATGGGTCATATTATGACCGAGAGCAGCTATTGTAACATCCTGAAGGGTTGTTTCTGTCTCACCGTTTTCATCGCTGAAAATCTTATCGCAACCCGAGCAAGTATAGTATGCAGAATTACCGGCAGCAGTACATGTTGCAGCCTTTGCAGGAACAAGGGTCAAATTATGGGTATGGGCTGTTGTTGCGTTTTCAGTAGCATATTGAGCAGTTTGATCGATTTCACCTGTGCTTTCGTTTGCAGCAGGGAAAGTCAAAAGATTTGCATCTTCCGAATCAACTGTTCCATTGTCGGCAGCCTGAATTTTGGTAAGAGAAGCAGTTGTTCCGTCTGCTACTCTGATGCCGATAACAATCTCGGTACATAAATCAAGATTATTAATATCTGATGGCATAACAATAACATTCAAAGAAGTACCGCTTGCATTTGCACTGATTGCAGGTGCATTGTGATCATTCGCTTCTGCGGTCTTGAGAGTGTAACTGATAACTTTCAAACCATTTTTATAGCCCGTAGTCGCATCAGTATAATTGCTCTGGAAAGCAGTATTACTGTTGAAACCAACAGTAGCATGATAAGCAACAAATCCATCAGTTGAGTTGATGGTGAGCTTAAGATTGTTTGCGTCAATAGCCTCAATCTTGTAGCCATTGGTTGTTGTAGCATGAGAAACAACAGACATCATTGGGCAAATGATAACTGCTATCGCAAGTACAACAGCAAGAAGTTTAGAAAACCTTTTCATAATAATCTCCTATCCTGGGAATATCCCAAATTTTTTTGTTTTTGCACCCCTCCGGGTGCCGGAAAATAAGGTCGCCAAAGACAACCGCCTCTTGCGGTTTTCTTCATTATAGCACCCAAAATCAAAAATTGCAAGAGGAAAATTTAGCTTTTTTTGTCGCCAAATTATAGAAATTTTTATCAAATATCCTAATTTTTGTCGTTTATTCACAAATTAAACATACGATGTAGGATAATATAGCCAAAACATTATTTGAAATATGGCAAAAGGTACAAAAAAACAAATTGAAATTTTACTCTATGCATTTTGTAAATCAAAATAAGAGAATGAAAACAGACATCAGATAACAGACGGCAGACATCAGATATAGGTCGGGCAGATACTATCTGCCCCTACGAAATATCAATGTTGACCCGTGGTAGGGGCGGATACCATCCGCCCGTCTGTTGTCTGTCTTCTGACATCTGTCGTCTGCCATCTGCCATCTGTTGTCTGTTTTCGTAGGGTGCGATGCCCTTCATCGCACCGTTTTTTACCGTTAAAATTTATTATTTTAATGGGTCAATATCGTTTTTTATCTGTTCGTGTGTTAATAACCATTTTTTGGGGTTATTTTCAATGTATTCCCATATTTCGTTATAATCTTCTTGATTTCGTATTATGTGATCGTAAAATGAACGCTGAAAAATTGGTTTTCCAACCTCTTTTGTCGCTAATACCTTTATGGATCTGACAATAGATGAAATTCTGTTCGTAGGGGACGATGCCCACATCGTCCCGTTATTTATGCGTATAATCATATGAATATGATCGGGCATTATTATATATTTTTCAATTTCCCTTGCGTTTTTGATGTATTTTTCAACAATTAAACCTATCCTTTTCGGGACGATGTGGGCATCGTCCCCTACAATATCGGATAATATTTTTTTGCGATCTTTAACGCAAATCGTTATGAAATATGCTCCGTTTTCGGAATAATTATAATTCTCTAAACGGTTTTTCTTTCTTTCGGGCAATTCCGTTTTAATCACCGATTAGATTTTTGTTGTATTGTTTGGTCGAACATCGGCAATATTGCCTTGTCGTCTGATGTCTGATGTCTGTTGTCTGTTGTCTGCCGTCTGCCATCTGTCGTCTGATTGCCACACCGAAATTATTAATTATTCATTATTAAAAAAGGAAGGACACCGAAAACGATGTCCTCAAATCACAATATATACTCGCACCCAAAAAACTGAACAAAGAGGAAAGCAAGGAAGAATCGAAAAAATAGGTCAAGCCCTCGGTCTATTAGTACAACCTAGCACATATGTCGCCATACTTACACTTGTTGCCTATCAACCCGGTAGTCTACCGGGGACCTTACTAGCTTATGCTA